>RPPU01000213.1 GCA_003819975.1 Desulfobacteraceae bacterium | reverse complement strand
AGAGAGTCGCCTTCGCCACGGGTGTTCCTCCCAATATCTACGAATTTCACCTCTACACTGGGAATTCCACTCTCCTCTCCCATACTCAAGCTTGATAGTTTCAAATGCACTTCCTGGGTTGAGCCCAGGGCTTTCACATCTGACTTGCCAAGCCGCCTGCACGCGCTTTACGCCCAATAATTCCGAATAACGCTAGCACCCTCCGTATTACCGCGGCTGCTGGCACGGAGTTAGCCGGTGCTTCCTTCAGCGGTACCATCAAATTTCACGGCTATTAACCGTAAAATCTTTTTCCCACTTGACAGAGCTTTACGACCCGAAGGCCTTCTTCACTCACGCGGCGTTGCTGCCTCAGGGTTTCCCCCATTGGGCAAAATTCCTCACTGCTGCCTCCCGTAGGAGTCTGGACCGTGTTCCAGTTCCAGTGTGGCTGGCCATCCTCTCAGACCAGCTAACCATCATAGCCTTGGTAGGCCGTTACCTTACCAACTAGCTAATGGTACGCGGGCCCCACTACTAACGACAACTTTCATGAAGAGGTCATCTTTCATCCTTCAAACCGGGGTTTAAAGAACAATATCCGGTATTAGCAACGCTTTCGCGAAGTTATCCCAGATTAATAGGCAGGTTGCCCACGCGTTACTCACCCGTGCGCCACTTTACTCTCCCGACCGAAGCCGGAATTTCTCGTTCGACTTGCATGTGTTAAGCACGCCGCCAGCGTTCATTCTGAGCCAGGATCAAACTCTCCAATTAAATTGGAAAAACAAAGATCTTAAAGATCTTAATTTATAAAAAGTTGGACCCACAGCGATTTCACTATTTAGTTTTCAAAGAGCAACAACATTTTAATATAGACATTTGTTCAATCAATGTCAATGTCTTTCGTTTCATCAGCAACAAAGACTTGCGAAAATAGTATATAGAGCGATAACTGTCAAGGTTTTTTTTTACTAATTCTTATTTTTTTTTATTTATTAATCGCTTTAATTTTTTTTAAAAAATTTACTAACAATATCAACAATATATTCAATTTGAGTGGGTAATAATTCCGGATAAATCGGCAAAGCCAAGGTCGATTTTGCCGCCCGTTCCGATATGGGAAAATCATTTTCTTTATAATTCAGATACTTAAAGCATTCTTGGATATGCAAAGGAACCGGGTAATAAATCTCGGTTCCGATCTCATGTTCATTTAAAAAGGCTTTAAGCTCATCTCTTTTATCCTTTACCCTAATAACAAATTGATTGTAGATATGTCTCTTTTCCTTCGCTGCCGGAAGCGTCACTTCATGGATGCCGGCTTGATTGAAATAGTGTCTATAGCATTCGGCATTTTCTATTCTTTTATTTGTCCATTGCTCCAAATACTTCAACTTAATGCTCAAGATAACGGCCTGTAGCGCATCGATTCTGAAATTTCCTCCAACGTATTGATGATAGTACTTTGGTTTTGCTCCATGAACCCGTAATATCTTTAATTTATCGTAAAAATTCTTGTCGTTGGTGGTAACCAATCCGGCATCTCCAAAAGCGCCTAAATTTTTTGAGGGAAAAAACGAGAAACAGCCGTACTGCCCTAAAGAACCCGCGCGTTTTATCGAACCGTTTCTTAATCGGTACTCGGATCCAATGGCCTGGGCCGCATCTTCTATGACGGCCAAATCATATTTTTTGCTCAATTCAATAATGGGCTCCATATCCGCGCATTGTCCATAAAGATGCACGGGCAGGATGGCTTTCAACTTTGGCCGTTCTTTTTCATTGATACTTGCAAGCACATCTCCCAACTTGTCTGGGTCGATATTATAAGTCTCTTCATGGATATCGACAAAAACCGGGCTGGCCCCCAAGCGGCAGATGCAACCCGCCGTTGCAAAAAAAGTATAAGGGGTCGTGATGACCCGATCTCCGGGCCCGATGCCTGCGGCCATTAAGGCGATTAAAATCGCATCCGTGCCTGAAGAAACTCCCAAAGCATACTGGCTGTGACAATACTCAGCGGCTTTTTTCTCAAATTCCTCAACCTTTGGACCGAGAATGAACATCTGCGATTCAAAAACTTCCTGAGTCGCGGGAATAATTTCATCTTTGATTTGTTGATATTGTTTTTTAAGATCAAGCAACGGTACTTTCATAGGGCAATCTCCTCCTAAAATGCACCTCATTTTCTTCGCATGCATATTATTTTTATTTAATGATTCATTCAGCCTGCCGTCTCCGGTTTATTAGATGATGGATCATGGATTGTAAGCTGTATCTCACTATCATTTTCCTGTCAATCCTGCTTGTTGATTATTTATCCGCCTTTAATGGACCATTGCGGAAGCGTGTACTATTTGAACCTGGTCTTTCAGATATGGGAGATATTTTATTAAGGCGGTAATGGTTTGACGATGAGGATGACCTATGGCAATCGCTTCATCATTTTGTTTGGCGATCGCCTGAAGCCTTTCCAGCTGCAAATGAATGGCTTCCATGGAAAGATCGTTGTCTAAAAAGACGCTCCGGCTGGCAGTCGGCACACCCAATTTTGCAGCTACGTGCGCAGCGACGGTTGCCCGGGTGGTTCGGCTGTCAATATAGTACAATTTCCGCTTAATCAGTTGGGCCATAACCGTTTCCATCTTGGCTTTATTTTCTGTAAAAGCCGAACCCATATGATTGTTAGCCCCTTTAATTTCAGGGAATTCCTTTAAATAGTTTTCCATCAATTCTGTGATCTCTTCATCGCTCATATTCGTGAAAAGGGCTTCTGCTCCGGGATTCACATCCGGAAAATTCTTGGGTTCCATCGGTATATGCACCATCAATTCCCATCCCTTACGCTTGACCAGGGCGCGGATTTCTGTTGCATAGGGCGCCGACGGTAAAACCGATAAAGTGAGCGGAAAATCGATTCCCTCCAGATCGCTTAAGATAGCCGGATCATACCCCAAATCATCGATGATAATGGCGATTTTAGGCAGTTTAGAGATATTGAGTTCGGTTTTATCCTCGACAAAAAAAACGATTTTATGGGTATGGAATTGATTGAAAAAAACGTGATAAACAATGTTTTTTTCCGATATAACCTCTTTCCGGAAAGAAATGTCGGCCTTGAGTTTTGTCAACACCCTTTCAAAACCAGGCAAAATCAGCTCTAAATCTTCAACCTTTTTCAATTTCACGCCGAGTTTGGTAAACTCCCAATGCTGTTTTTGGCTTTGCCGCGGCTCCAGCGTCGCGTACGCGATATTTTTGTCAAGGGGCTTTTCATCCGAAAGAAATCGGTAAATCGATTGATCGATCTTACCGATGCCTTGATTCAGGGTCGAATGGTCGGGAAAGACTTCTTCGTAAGCAATGACCCTTGGCGGTTTTTGCGGGGCTTTAGGAGTTTTTTTCAAAAAAACAAACGCAAAGATCCCTGCAATCAGACAAATAAAAACGAATAGGTAGAAGATCTTTTTTTTATTCCGCGTTGCGATGCGTCTTTTTTTCCTTTTGGCCATTTTTTATGTTCACGGGATCTCTAAAAGTTCGCCTTTTGAGAAATTTCCTTTTCATAGTTGACCGATTTTTAAGAGTCTCGAAGTCGATAAAGTGAATTTTTAGAGATCCCCTTTTCAAGCACTTATGGGCTTTTCGATTCGTGTATTATATAACGCCGGTCGGCAGGGGCATCTCCGTAAAAAGAGGCTCTCCTGAAAAAGAGAGCCTCTTAGATGGTTTCATTTTACGAGCGGGGCATTTCTTCCGGCCTTTTCGGCTCGTTGCGTCATTGATAAATTAGGGTCCGACTTTTATTTTGGAAAAAACATCCCAGGATTGCAGCAACTGCATGGCATAACGTATTTGATTATCCTTTTCCACCAACAACTTAATAAGCTTATCCTGCTTGGCATCATCCGGTGCTGCGGGTTCCGCGCCTTGGGGTTTATCATTGGTGATATGGCCTTTGAGATCCCCTTCCCTTAGCGGTTGTTTTTTATCGTCCTTGCCCTCTTCGGGCGGTTGAATATATTCAATCTCAATATCAGGCGCAATACCGCTGGCTTGGATCGATTTTCCACTGGGGGTATAATACCTGGCCGTGGTCAAGCGCAAGGCGGAACCGTCCGAAAGTTTGATAATAGATTGCACGGATCCTTTTCCAAAAGTCTTTGTACCCAGGATCAATGCTCTTTTATTATCCTGCAAAGCACCGGCAACAATTTCAGAGGCACTGGCGCTGCCGCCATTCACCAAAACGATAATTGGATAGCGCCGTTCCCGGCTGTCTTTCTTTGCGGTTTCGGTATGTTGAACCGCTCTGCGATCTTTCACGCTGACAATCGTTCCCGTGTCCAAAAACAAATCCGATACTTCAATGGACTGACTTAATAATCCGCCCGGATTATTTCTCAAATCGATGATCAAGCCCTTCAGTTTTCGGCCGGCTTCCAAATCTTCAATGCCCGAGGCCAGATCTTTGGAGGTTTTGCTCTGAAAATTGGAAATACGGGCATATCCTATTTCGGGCGTCAGAAGAAGAGTTTTGACGCTTTTTAATGGAATTTCATCACGGGTAATGCTGAAATCGATCGGTTTTTCGGCGTTTTCCCTGACAATCGTCAAGCGGACTTTTGTGCCTTTTTGACCCCGAATCAATTTCACCGCTTCGTTTAAGGTCATATCATTGGTCGGTTTATCATCGATTTTAATGATCTTATCGCCTGTTTGCAATCCGGCTTTGGCAGCAGGAGTCCCCTCAATCGGTGAAACCACGGTCAGAATATTGTCACGAAGACCGATCTCAATGCCAATCCCATAGAAGCTTCCTTTCGTTTCAACCATAAGTTCCTGATATTCCTCTTTGGTCATAAAAGAAGAATGAGGATCCAGGCTTTGAATCATCCCCTTGATGGCGCCTTGGATAAGCTTTTGAGGGTCTTGCTGTTCCACGTAGTTATCTTCAACCTCTCGTAAAACCTCGGTAAAAACTTCGATTTGTTGATACATACCGTTTTGACCGGCCTTAACCAAATTACGGCGGCTGTCAATAAAAAGAATGCCGCCAATCAGCAATGAGATTAAAATAATATCAAAAACTATCTTCCTAAATTTGGTTGTCATATTTGAAACTCCTGATAATAATAAATTTTAGGATAAAATTACTATATTTAAATAAAAGTAACTTATTTTTAAAAATAATCTAATTTTCCCAAGCATTAAAAAATATTTGAAGCCTAACTCATAAATGTAAATTTATCAAATATTTGCATAATATCCGGCTATGAAGCAAAGGTCAATGAAGTTTTAGCCATTCTAAAGGCCTTAGATTGGTCCCGCCTTGGCGGATTTCAAAATAAAGACGGGGCCGAATCTTGGCCTCCATGTGCTCTATCAAACCAATCACTTCACCCGTTTTTACACTATCGCCTTTTTCTTTAAATCGTTGGCTCAGATGGGCGGAGACGGTAAAATATCGTAACCCATGATTAATGACAATGATCTGGCCATAGCCCTTAAGCAATCCGGAATAATCAATTTTTCCGGCAAAGACCGCTTTCACTTCATCGCCTGGTGATCCTTCAATATAGATCCCCTTATAAACTTTGTTAAAATTATCTTCAGCCTCTTTTTCAACTTCAACGATACGGCCTTCAAGGGGCGGCAACAAGCGACCCTTCGCAGCGGCAAAGCTTGACGATGGTGTGATAGCGATCTCTTGTTGATCAAGGGTTACGATCGTTTCTTTAAGTTTTTTGGAAGCCGATTCCAATTCCTTGACCGCGGTTGCATAAAATTCTTTTTCTTTATGAATTTTCATGAGCAGCGCGATTTTAATTTCGTTGTCCTGTTTCAGGGAAACAAGCCGTTCGTTTTCCGAACGTTCCAGGTTGTCGATAACCGCCGCTTTATCGTTCAACAACGCGAGCTCTTGTATTTTTTTAACCTGCAGGACATTCATTTCCTTTATAAGAACTTGATCATCCGTCATGATCCGATTGAAATACATAACCCATTTTTGCAACTGGTCCAGGTTCGTGGAACCGGTCAAAAGGTGCAAATAGCCTCTCTTGGCGTTTTTGTAAAAGGCGACCAATCGCCCATTAAGTCGCTTTTGAACTTCTTGTTGAGCGATCTCCAGGTCACGCAACCCGCCTTTGGCTTTTTCAAGTTCCGCCTTATTGAAATTAATTTTGCGCTGCAAATCGGCTAAAAACCGGCTTTTTTCTTCAACATCGTTTTCAAGTTTTAATAATTCCTTTAAAAGCTGTTTTTCTTTTTCGTGAAAACGCAGCAATTGTTCCCGTTCTTTTGCCAAATCGGTGTCTATTTTTTTGATTTCATTTTCTTTAATCGCCTGGCCGGCATAAAGCAACGCTTCACAAGGATCAAAAAAAACCGCTCCCATGAATAAAACGAAAGCGACGGCAATTTGAAACCGATTATGTCGTTGAGGAAGAAGATGGCGCAAGATCCGGTACCTATATTTTAAAAAATCTTCCAATCGCGATGAAACTTCCCAAAAGACCCAGGCAAAGGCTTAAGGCCATAATCAGCAGGATGTCATTCTGCTTTAAAAAGATAAGCGTGAACGCCGGTAAACCGAAAAGCTGAATGGTTTTACTCGAAATGAACGTATAAAGCGAAAATAACGTCAAAAGGGCGATCAGGCCGCTGACGAGTCCGTGAATCAAGCCTTCCAATAGAAAAGGAATTTTAATGAACCAATCCGTTGCGCCGACCAGCTTGTAGATCTCGATCTCATCCCGCCGCGAATAGATGGTCAACTTGATCGTATTGGTGACGATAAAAAGCACAGCCAAACAAAGAAATCCGCCGATGATGGCGCTTAAAAGCTTAAGGACGGACAAAAAACCTTCAAAACGATCCAGCCATTGTTCGCTGTATTGGACCTCTTCAACGCCCGACAACTTTTCCAGATCGGTTTTTATTCGCTTTGGATCAATCTGATTTTTGGTGATATTTTTGAAAACGACTTCAAACGAAGCGGGTAAAGGGTTGCGGGCGATACTATTCAGAAGTCCGGCTTGAGACCCCAAGGCATCGGATAGTTGTTTCAACGCTTCTTCTTTGGAGATAAACTCTTTTAAAACCGCGCCCGGTATGTTTTTAATGGCCGCTTCAATCTGTTTTTTAGCGCTCTCCCCTATCCCATCCCGTAAGTATACGGAAACGGATAAGGATTGGCTCCAGCCCTCCATCCAGTTATAAACATTAATAAAAAAGAGCATAAAAGCGCCTAAAAGCAATAAGGAAACAATCATGGTTCCGATGCTGATCGCATGAATCAATCGGTTATTGGCGATATTGATGAAGGTCTGTCTAAAAAAATAGATCCAAATTCTCACTCATCGGTCCTCGATTTTTTAAGTTTGAACCAGTTGACCGTGACTAAGCCAGATAATCCTTTGATCGGTATTGGAAATCAGTTCCTTGCTGTGGGTCGCGATGATCACGGTGGTGCCGCGCAGATTAATGCCTCTGAAAAGAATCATGATATCGCGGGTGATATCGGGATCCAGGTTTCCGGTCGGCTCATCGGCCAGCAGAATCATGGGATTATTGATCAGGGCCCGGGCAATGGCGACCCGCTGTT
>RPPU01000212.1 GCA_003819975.1 Desulfobacteraceae bacterium | reverse complement strand
GAACTCCGGCAGGTCCATTTCGCGGGAGGCCAGCACCCAGTGGCGGATGCCGCGTTCGCGGGTGAAGTTTTGAGCCCATTCGGTTTCAGATTGGGGGTGGATGGCCGATGTCGCAGTAACGGCCAAAACATATTCACCGAATATTTCATGAGCCACGGCCAGCAAAAAAGTACTGTCCACGCCGCCGGAAAAAGCGATCAGCACCGAATCGTAAGGCCGGAGCCGGTTTTTCAGTTTTTCTTTTTTTTCAAAAGCGATATGGGGGTCCATGCAAACGCATCCTATTCATGAATAATTGGCAAAATCCATTTAAACATAAACGTCGCCGGATCACCATAAATTTTTCCGTTAGGGAATTGACAAGCCCTATCGGCGCCTTCTATAGTCAGACATAGAATTTCATTCCATCGGCCCTCTTCATTGAAAAACAGAAAAACAGGGACAGGTAAATAATGTATCACTTCTTATCCGTTAATTACGCGATATTCTCCGACAATCGCTTCAGGGAATAGATTCCTTTCAGTCCGCGAATCGTTTTGGTGATTTTATCGTGGCAGGAACTGAAATAACTCTTAAACCGTTGGTAAAGCTGGCTCACGAATTCCTTGCTCCCGATGATCCCGCTTTCCGGGAAATACCGGGTACAGTACCGAAAACGGTCTAGAACGCTTAAATCCAATGCCTTTTTAGCCCGGCTCTTGATCAAACCGCCTTTCTCATAGACATGTTTCCGGTAATATTCAAGCCGCTCCTGTTCTTTTTTCACTCCAAATTCGCTTAAGCCGAAATCCAGTAAGTATTATTTGCCCCCTTATCTTCGATGAGGAGCTTGCTACTCTGAAAACAAAACGGGCAAAATTCCATAGCGATTGGAACTACGCTTTGCAATCGATATAAATAGTCAACTTATTATGACGCAAAGCCTTAGCGGAATTAAAAAAATTTGCGCAGCACCAATTTGGCGACCGCTTCGATATGATAGGTGTGCGGGAACATATCGACCGGCTGAATCTCCACAATTTCATATTGAGCTTTCATAAGCGCCAGGTCTCTGGCCAAAGTAGCCGGGTTGCAGGAGACATATACGATTTTGGGCGCCCGGAGCGCCAAAACCCGGTCGACCACGTCCGGGTGCATGCCGACCCGGGGCGGGTCAATCACGATCACATCGGGCTTGACGCGCAGATCGGTTAACCGCTCCTTGATGTCGCCCAAAATAAATCGGCAATTCCGAATATTATTGGCGGCACAGTTTTTCTCCGCGTCCTGAATGGCGGCGGCCACTAATTCGATGCCCAATATCTGTTCGGCATAGCGGCTCAGAAAAATCGGAATGGTGCCGGTGCCGGAGTAAAGGTCTAAAACCGTTTGGGAGCCCTGCAGCTCGGCATACTCGACCACGGTTTGGTAAAGCTTGGCAACGGTCAAGGAGTTGGTTTGAAAAAAGGAATTGGCTGAAATCTGAAAAGTGTGGGGGCCGATACGGTCCAGGAGCAGACCGTCGCCGGTCAGCACGAGTTCCTGCTCGCCCACGGCAATGGAGGCTTCCCGGCGGGTGATATTGTTCACAACGGTTTTGAGTTTGGGAAATTGGGCGCTGAGTTGCGCGGCCAGCGGCCTGAGCGCATCGGGGTTGCGGTCGGCGGTCACGATATTGACCATCCATTGATCCAAGGCGCGGGAGTGTCTTAGGGTCAGAAAGCGCCAGAAGCCGGCATGGCTTTTGATGCCGTAAGCCGGAATCCGGCTTTCTTTGGCATAATTTCGAACCGTGGTCAGAATCCGGCTGCCGGTCTCTTCCAGCAGTAGACAAGCCTTGATATCAAGCACTTTATAATAGGAACCGGGCACGTGCAGGCCCAGGGCCAGCCCGGTTTGAGATTTCGGTTCATCCGGGTTTCCCGGAGGAAACCACTGCTCCGTAGCAAAGGTGTATTCCATTTTATTGCGATAGCCGAATCGATTATCCGAAGCCAGCGGTTCATGAACAAGGGCGCTTTCCAAACCGCCGATGCGGGTCAGGGCCTCCATCACATGATTTTTTTTATAGAAAAGCTGGCGTTCGTAGGGCAGGTGTTGCCACTGGCAGCCGCCGCAAAATCCGCTATAAGGACAGGGGGGCTGAATGCGCTCCGGGGACGCCTCCAAAAGTTGAATAATCCGGGCTTCGGCAAAGTCCTTTTTTTTGCGGGTTAAACGCACCCGCACCTTGTCGCCCGGCACCGCGCCTCTGACAAAAATCACGAAATGATCGATTCGGCCGATACCCTGGCCACCGAACGCCAAAGCATCAATGTCTAATTCGAAAGTGTCACCCTTACGGAGTTGCATCATAGATATAGTTTGTTCCTTTTTTTATTACAAATCAATGTAGATAAAATTCGGGTGCCTGACTGCCAGGGCAGGTGCTCCTGTTTTTTCCGCCCCAGATTCGCAAATCCGGGCTTTGATTGTCAACCAATATTAGAAATTTTGGTCTTGACAGAGCCTCAAAAATGCCATAAAAAGACACAAAATTGAAGTATCTTTCCGTAATGTTCACTTAAAAATTTGCCTTTTAAAAGGACCCAGACCCTTGCAGCTGCCGGCTCTAATGAGTTTATCCGGGCTTACACAAGGCTGTTTTGGGGCCTTTTTTCTGAAAGAATTTCATTTTTCAGGAGGCTCTGTCATGGGCATTTTAACACACTACACTTCCAGGAAATCGCCAGGATTCACATTGAATGAACTATGTGTTGTCCTGGCCATTATCGCGGTCTTAGCTGCAATCGCGATTCCAATTTATCTTCACCAAATAGAAAACTACCGGCTGCGGCGGGCAGCCCGGGACCTTTATAGTTATATGCAATGGAGTAAGATAGATGCCATAAAGAATAACTCCATCACTCGGATATTTTTTATTTCCAAACCGGGGCATCAGGGTTATGAAATCTGGTCCGAAGGGGGCAACAAGGCTTGGGACAATGCCAGTGGAGATGATGTTTTGGAGCGTAAAGTGGTGTTAAGCCATTATGGCACAGGAATTTCTTTTGGTCAGGGCAATGCCACCAAGCCCGCCATTCAGGATCCTGAAGGCGGGAAATTTCCCGCGGATGGGATTAGTTATCAAGGCAATAACACATTATTTAAGCCAAATGGTACCGCAGGTAGATTCGGGTATGTTTATTTATGCAATGCAAAAGGTGAAAATTATGCAGTGGGCACTAGAAATGTTAATGGCTTTTTTGTTTTTAAAAAATGGATCGGGAATAGCTGGAATTGAAGATGGGATGTTTAATTAGTTGGCAGGTGTAAAATTTTTTTACAAGATTTTTGATATTTTTTCTTAGCGAAATTGCTTGAAAATAGGAATGGGCTGTCATTTCAGGCAGATATCAATGGGAGAGATTAATGGTATATATTTTGCTTAGACTTATAGAGCGGACTGTCAAATCATTATTCCAGATGAGGAGTACAGCAATATGACCCATATGAAAAGAGAATATTTTTGTGCAGGTTTTTCATTGGTTGAATTAATGGTCGTTATAGCGGTTATTTCGATTTTAATGGCTATAGCTGTCCCTGCTTTTTTCGCCTGGAAGCCAAACTATCAATTACAACGCGCAGCCCGGGATCTTTATTCAAACATGCAAAAGGTAAAAATAGAGGCCATTAAACGGAACACCAACGTAGTCATCGTTTTCAATCCTCCCAATACCTATACCATTACGGTTGCCGGTAATCCCATTTTCCCGACGATTGATCTCAGAGATTATGGGAATGGAATTGAAATGGTTATGCCGCCAGCAGCTGGTTCAGTGCCAGACGATCTTGGGCCAAACGGTACGCCGGTTTCATATGCCGCTAACAGTCTCTCTTTTAACGCGCGGGGCATGCTTCCAATGGCAGGAACCGGATATGTATATTTACGCAATGCCAAAGGCAACGGTTACGCGGTCGGCACGCCGGGGATCACCGGTATCGTAAGAATTTTAAAATGGTTTCCAGCCAGTAACAATTGGCAATAATTTACTTAACAGAGGATAGCATTATGAAAAAAACCGCTGGTTTTACTTTGATTGAATTAATGATCGCATTGGCCGTAACCACCGTCATTCTGGGGGGTGTTTACCTCAGTTATGCATCTCAACAAAAGTCTTATGTTAATCAGGAAGCCGTTGCGGTGATGCAGCAAAATATCCGGGCAGCGGAGATGATGTTGGAAAGGGATTTGCGCGCGACCGGGTTTATAGACCGTACAAAATATCCTGTTCCGCCGGTAAACTTAGGTTTTATTGAGGCAAAGCAACAAAGTTGCCAGATCACAATGGACCAAAATGACAACGGTGTAATAGACGACCCCAGTGAAACCGTTGACTATCGGCACATATTAAACGCAGGCACGAATATTTGGGAAATCCAGCGAAGGGAGGGCGGTGCAGGTGGGGCATATTTTTCTGTGGCGGATAACATTGACGCCTTTGATCTTGTTTATTTTGGTTGGAGGGATAATGGATCGGGGGTCACTTTAACGGTTTTAAATGGCCCGGGAGGAGGCGCTGTAGCGGCAGCTGACCGCGCTCTTATTAACTCCGTGCAGATAACGATCGTGGCCAGATCCGGCCGGGGGGATCCAGGTTATGTTGATCAAACCGTTTACGCAAATCAACAAGGCACTGTGATTTTTACACCCACGCCTGCGAACAACAACTTCAGGCGCCGTATCATAACCATCAAGACTCAATGCCGGAATCAATGGTACCGGTCATAGGATAAAAGAGGGGGAAATTATGCAGATCATTTTAAAAATGAAGTTTCATGTCAAAGTTGCCAATAACCGTGGATTCACCTTGTTGGAAGCCTTGATCGCCACCATGGTGTTGGCGGTTGGTATCCTGGCGGTGGGACAAATGCAGATCACGGCGATTTCGGGCAATAGTGTTGCCCAGACCGTCACCGATATCAAGGGCTGGACCACGGATCGATTCGAGAGCATGATGAGCGAACCGGAGGCGTATGAGAAAAGTGCTGCTTTAACGGATAACGACCCCGACCTTGCGGTCGGGCAAGTGCATACCGGGCCGGCACTGCCGCCGGGTTATACGATGACCTGGACTGTAACCGAGGGTGCGATTATGCCCGAGACGAAATTGATCACGATAACTGTGACCGGGCAAAGATTCGGGCAGACCAAGAGAATACGGTTTGATTATGTTATGTAACGGTTTATTGCGGAGGAACGTTATATGAAGACGGATTTTTCAGCTTTTTTTGAAAAGAAATCGGAAGGATCGGTGTTGGTCGTCGCCGTCATGGTGCTGGTTATCCTGACCTTGATTGGAATAGCGGCAACAAACACAAGTTACATGGAACAAGGCATGGCCGCGAATGATGTGTGCATTAAGAAGGCCTTTTATTGCTCGGAGTCCGGGTTGAATGTCGGTGAACACATGATCGGGTATGTCTATGTTTCTCATGACTTTCCAACGGCGAGCAGTTCCAAGGTTGGTGTGGGCGGCAACACTAAACCGGAACTCGAAAATGCATGGAAAATGATCAATAGTAACCCGGAGACCAGCCCGCCCCCCACAACTTTACCAATCCTCAACGTACCTCTGTATGACAGCAACAGCGGGGTTACGTTTTTTACCAGCGGAGTTACAAAAGCGGACGGCACGCAAGATGAGTGGAACCAAGACGGATCCGTGCCCCCTTCATATTTCAGGCCTTTTACGTTCATTGCCACGTGTCAGAGCCAATGCGGTGCGACTTATGTTATCGAAGCGCGCAGTAATATATTTGTTCCCAAGGGAAATTAAAATTCATATTGTCCGGGCGGAGAATTTTTTAATGTCATTATTTAAAGGAGGAAATGCAATGATCTCAAGAAGATCCAAATTGCTAAATATCGGCATGGTTGTAAGTATCCTGCTTCTTGGCGGGCAAGCGGTTTTAGCCGACGGCGAAGTGTCGTTCATGGCCAAGGTGAAACAAGTTCAGGAAAACGCACTTGTCGTGGAAGTGACGGATAGTTTGCATTCCGTTAAGGTAAAAATCGGGGAAGATCTGACCATTTTGATCCAACCGTGGATGCCTTTTAGAGATCATCAAGACCGGCTGATTCAAAAGCCGAAGCTGAACCCGGGGGATCATCTGGAAATTAAACCGTTGACGTTTTCCGGCAAGGAAGTGGTTGCGTCCTATATCCGTATCGTGAGGAGGTAGAATCATGAAAAAAATCATACTAATAACCTTTATCCTATTGATCGGTTTTGGCGGGGCAGGAGTCCAGGGCCCCGGAACTCTGTTCGCAGATGAGCCGGTAATGGGGACATACGCAGCCTATCCACTCTCCGTGTCCGCCATGGTCAAACCCAACGTTCTGATCATCCTGGACACTTCCACCTCTATGATGGGATTTGCTTACGCAAGTACTACTATTTATAACGCAGCCACAATCTATGACGGGCTTTTTATCCCGACCGCAAACTATGTTTATAATACCGGCGGCCAGTATTTTGAAACCACTGCCAGTATCGCCGGCCTCACTAAAGGGTTGAATTATTGGGAAGGCAATTTTTTAAACTGGCTTTGTATGCGGCGGATCGATATCGCCAAAATCGTCCTTTCCGGCGGTGAATATGTCAATGCCGGTGGTGGGGTCCATCTGATTAAAGGATTTACCTATCCCGCGAATACCGGGAATCCCGGATTATTTTCGACAACCAAAAGTTATAATTACCATGTTGGGGCCCCCAATCCAGAGACCTATACGCATGCCGCGGGCGCGGGTGCCGATAATGCGATCGGACCCTGGTTTACCGTTGATATTCCCGCAATAAGCGGCACCAGGTTTTATATCCGGGTCAAGGTGAGCGCTGCCCCTACCGGTATTATTCAGGATATGGCGCCTCAGGTTCGTTTTGGGTTGGAGATTTTTAGCCCTTATCATCCTAATGTAGTTGGAGTTGATCCTGACCAAGGCGGCAAGATTGTAGCGCGCATCGGGTCCAGCGCAACGGATATTGCCGATACAGTCAATGCCCAAAGACTGTTGGCGGATCCGGTGAAACGGGACACCTGGACCCAAATGGCGGAGACCCTTTTTACAGCCGCCGGTTATTTCGGACAGGTCCCTAGCGGCAATGCTACCAATAATAATGGTCCGCGCTATCATCTTAACGATTACACGGTTTCAAATGCCGATGACCCTTATTATTCAGCCGGCGGTCCGGTCGATTGCGTCAAATCCTCTGTGATTTTCATCAGCGACGGCGAGGCAAACCGGGACTCCAATGTGCAAGCTTATGCCATACCGGCTGTTGCCGGCGAGATCTTGGGCGCTGATAATTATCTTGATAATGTCGCTTATTGGGCGCATACAACGGATATAAGAGCCGGGGGAGCCGGTTTCGGACAGGCAGTAGACGGCAAGCAAACCTTGACGCTTTATACGGTTTCGGCCTTTGGGGGCGGAGCCGCCCTTTTGCAGAGCGCCGCAAAGTTCGGCGGTTTTGTGGACAGCAATGGGAACAATTTGCCGGATCTACCAAGCGAATGGGATAAAGACGGCAACACTATTCCCGATAATTATTATGCCGCCAGTTCAGCCGCG
>RPPU01000211.1 GCA_003819975.1 Desulfobacteraceae bacterium | reverse complement strand
TTATGAACGTTAACAAAAAAGACCTTTTTAAAAACTTGGAAACCGCCATTGAATTCGATCAATCCGCGATTTTTAAAAAGATATATGAAGAGGAATTCGGCATGTTCGGCGGCGCGCCTTACGGTGCGCTGATCGGCGATTATGAATTCAGCAATCATCCTCAAGACGTCTCACTGCTTGAAAAAATGTCCGGCATCGCCGCCGCGGCCCATGCCCCGTTTTTTTCAGCAGCTTCACCTCAACTTTTAAACTTGGATAGTTACACCGAACTAGGCGTGCCGCGCGACATTACCAAGATTTTTCAGGGTTCCGACTATGCCAAATGGCGATCTTTTCGCGATTCCGAAGACTCCATTTACGTGGGCCTGACCCTGCCCCATACCCTGATGCGCCTGCCCTACGGCAAGGACAATGTGCCGGTGGATGCATTTAATTTTGAAGAAAACGTGGACGGCAAAGACCACAAAAAATATCTTTGGGGTAATGCTGCCTATGCTTTGGGCGTCCGTTTGACCGATGCCTTTGCCAAGCATCGCTGGTGTGCCGCCATCCGCGGCGTGGAAGGCGGCGGTCTGGTCGAAGGCTTGCCGACCCATACCTTCAAGACCGATGAAGGCGAAGTGGCCCTCAAATGCCCGACCGAGATCGCTATTACCGATCGCAGGGAAAAAGAGCTGTCGGATTGCGGTTTGATCCCTCTGGTGCATTGCAAGAACACCGATTATGCGGCCTTTTTCGGCACCCAATCCGCGAACAAACCCAAAAAATACGAATCGGATTCGGCCAATGCTAATGCACGGCTTTCATCCCAGATTCAATACATCATGGCGGTCTCGCGCTTCGCCCATTATTTAAAAGGCATGATGCGCGACAAGATCGGTAGTTTTGCGACCCGCAAGGATATTGAATCTTTCTTAAATTCCTGGATCAACAATTATGTTCTGGCGGACGATACGGCTAATCATGCCGCCAAAGCGAGTCGGCCCTTGCGGGATGCCCGCATCGAAGTCACCGAAGTGCCCGGCAAGCCCGGGGCTTACCGTGCGGTTTCTTTTTTAAGGCCGCACTTCCAGTTGGATGAATTGACCCTTTCTTTGAGATTGGTTTCCGAATTGCCCCCACCAGCGAAGGGCTAAATAACGAGGATTAAGCACTTCCTTAAAGTGCTCAACAAGAATAGCTATTAATAGCTATTTAAATAAAAAACCACAAGGAGGAAAAGTTATGGCTGATGATCAAGTCGCTTATGTCAAAATTGATGGTATGCCGGGACCGGTAAAAGGTGAAGGGATTGATGGAACTTTTGCTGTTCCATCATTCGTCTTTTCATATTACAATTCGACCGGTTTTGCCGGCAAAGGCGAAGGTAGAGCCGAAAGGGCACCTTTAAGCTTTACCTTACCCGCCGGCTCAAATGCAGGTAAACTTTTTCAGCAACTGTGTGAAGGTACTAAGATTAAGACAATAAACATAACAAAATATACCAGAAGAGAGAAGAAAGATCAAAAGTACTTTGAAGCAATTTTCACCGAATGCACGGTAGCAAATCTGGGTTTTTCACAAAATGGCCAAGCGGTTATGTGCGATTTAACGCTCGCTTATGCAAAAGCGCAAGTCATTAGCTATATGGCAGATGGGCCTACTGGCGCCGATTTTACATGGGATTTCGCTGCAGAGACCGGTGCTAAAGCGTCCTAGTAGCACTTTACATTTAACGATTTGGACCTGTTATGCCTAAACAAGAATATGTACGGCTTTCTCTTCTGGACCGGCTTATAGATGAAGACCCTTTATCTTCTTATGAGCCGGTCCAGTTGAGGGCAGGTGACCTGGGTAAAATCAAAGCAACGGTTATAAGAGACCTGGAAAATCTTCTGAACACCCGGCTCAATCCGTTTTTGGATGTGGAGGGTTGCGCGCCGGCCGGCCGTTCCTTTTATCAGTATGGCTTTAAAGATTTTTCATGTCAAAGCTCGGCGAATCCGGTCGTCAAAAACTCTTTGTGTCGAGAGCTTGAAAAAACCATTTTGCTTTTCGAACCGCGCTTGAAGAATGTCAATGCGCAGGTCAAAGACATTGAAAACGGCAAACATAATCTTCAATTTATGATATCGGCGTTGTTGGTCATTGAGCCCTTGACCGAACCGGTCATGTTCGATACTTATTTCGATCCGAATCACGGTGAATATGTCATTAAGATATAGGCGTCGTCCGGGGCCCTACCCGGAAAACGAAGCCCTAAGAGCGCAACAAGATTATTCACACGCCAAGGACGTAATTTTAAAAAACTTAAAATTACTCCAGAGACGTAAAGCCGCAAAGGTTTTAGAATAAAAATTGGTTTTCTTGGCGTCTTTGCGCGAGAAAATGTCTTGGGTTTATCGACAACTTTTTGTCGATATTTTGGAATAAGAAGCCTGAATGGAAAACGACCTGTTACAATATTATGAACGCGAACTGACTTTTATCCGCGAAATGGGCGCGGAATTCGCCGTAAAGTACCCGAAAATCGCCGGCCGTCTGCAGCTTGAAGCGGACAAATGCGAAGACCCGCATGTCGAGCGACTGATCGAATCCTTTGCTTTTATAGCGGGCCGGATTCATAAAAAAATCGACGACGATTTTCCCGCGATCAGCGAATCATTGTTGAATGTGCTCTATCCTCATTATGTCAATCCCATTCCTTCCATGGCCGTTGTGCAGTTCAACCCGATAAAACTGAATGTTCCGGCCGAAGGTTATCGTCTGGATAAAGACTTGAGACTTTATTCTCAACCCGTTGACGGATTTCCCTGCCAGTTCACCACCACGCAACCCATAACTCTTTGGCCCGTGCAAGTGACCGCGGCCGGGTTACAGGACCCCTTAAAACCCGTTAAAAACGCACGCCAGGTTATTTCCATTCGTTTGGAACCTTTTGAAAAAATAAAAATATCGGAGATCGCCTGGAAAAACTTGCGCTTTTTTTTGAACGGTCCGCCGCAACAGATCTATCATCTCTATGAACTTCTTTGCAACCACGCCTGTCATCTGGAATTAACATCCACGGATGAAAAAGGCTTTGTGGAGCAATTGAGCCTGAAACCATCCGATCTGATCCCGCTCGGGTTTGACCCGGCTGAAAACATGCTTTTCTATTCGCCGCGCTCTTTTCCGGGGTATCTTTTGCTCTTCGAATATTTCTGTTATCCGGAAAAATTTCTCTTCATCGATCTGCACGGGCTTGACCGTTTAAGTAAATTGAATTTTACCGATAGTCTGGAAATCCGGATCTATCTTGATCGTTTGCCTAAAAAAGATCTGATCGTCAATGCCGAAACCTTTTGTCTGAATGCCGCGCCGGCCATCAACCTTTTCAAACACCCCGCCGAACCCATCCGGGTCGAGCAACAGAAAACCGAATATCGGGTTGTTCCCGATCTCAGAAGACAAAAGGCGACCGAAGTTTTCAGTGTTGACCGCGTTACAGCCGTGCCCACCGCGGATCCCACGGCTGTTTTCGAATATCGACCCTTTTATTCCCTGGACCATCATCATGACGCAAACGAAGCAGACGCCCGCCGCGTATTTTGGATGTCCAGACGTACACCTTCCCTTAAAAAAGACGACAAAGCGACCGAAGTTTATCTCTCCTTCGCCGATCCGGGACTGAAAGCCGCGCAACCCGGTGTGGACAGCTTGCTGGTGCACACAACCTGCACAAACCGGGATCTGCCCTCACGCTTACCCTTCGGCCATCCGTCCGGCGATTTTGACCTGGAATCTCCGGCGCCGGTGGAGAGCATCGCCAGCTTGATTAAACCGACCCCGTCGCGTCGGCCTTTTTTAGCCGGCGCCCTGCATTGGCGTTTGATTTCGCACCTTTCGCTTAATTACTTGTCCATTGTGCAGGGCGGCGAAAACGCTTTAAAGGAAATTCTTAAACTTTACGATTTTGACGATTCAGCCGCGACCCGGCGGCAGATCGACGGCATCGCAAAACTGGAATCGCGTTATGTGACTAAAAAAATCGGACAATCTTTCGGCCGTGGTGTGGAAATCACCATCACCTTTGACGAAGATAAATTCATCGGCTCCGGTTATTACCTTCTCGCCTGCGTGCTCGAACGGTTTTTGGGGCAATATGTTTCCGTGAATTCTTTTTCTCAATTGGTCGTTAAAACATTACAAAAAAAGGAAATCGTGAAACGTTGGCCGCCGCGCAATGGGGAGCGGATCCTAATATAAAAATAAAATATTTCGCGAAAAGCAGCGAAATATTTTATGAAAAAATCCGCCAAGAGCGGATTTTAAGAGAATAAAAAAAATTAATCGTGAATCTTGAGCCGAACACTCTGAACCGGTTTCGTTTGTTTTGCGGTTGGAAACTTTATATGAGGCAAGAACTGTTGCAACCGACAATTTTAGTAGTTGAAAATCGGGAATGGATCGGGCGTTTTCTCGAAAATCGCAAAGATTTACAGGCAAGATATGATTACCGGGTTATTAAAAAACCGTACTCTTTCAACATTCTGCCGGTCATCGACGATGAACGGCCGCGGTCGGGGGTTGCCTTGATTTTTATCGATCTTGAAACGAATCTGCACCTGCAACCGTATGTTACGCTCTTGCAAACGATTAGGGAACATCGCCAAATGACGGTTCCCGTGATATTCGTCTCGGCGCTCTATTCCCGTTTGTCTTCAACAGAATGGCTGCAATTCACCGCGCCTTTATTGCAGTATAAGAACGTCGTAACGGCCAGACAAGAAACATTGGATATCCCCTTTATACTTGAAGAATATTTTTTAAGGCGGTCTGCAACATGAACATACGTCCCAATCCGATTGTTGTTTTGGAAGAACGCGAATACATCTCCATGACGCTTGAAACCAGAGCGGACTTAAAATCATGGTATCATTACACCCTTTTAAAAAGATCGCATTGGATGGAAATTCCCCGGGATATCGACAAACGCGGCTCACATCTTTCATTGATCATCATCGACCTTTGGATGACACGGAATTTTGATCCTTATGTTTCCCTGATGGAATACATCCGGGAAACCAGAAGATTAAATATCCCAGTCGTTTTTGTTTCCGCGCTTTTTCCGCATGTCTCTCAACAGGAATGGTTCAAATCCACGGCTCAATTAATAAAATATTCCGATAAACATCAAATGATCGTCAGGCAGGAAAACCTGGATATCGATTATATTTTCCAGCAATACTTGAAACGGCTACCGGGCGGACCAATAGGATTCGTCATACCTTAGAATTGATTTCTGAGTCGTTAGAGAGAAAGTAAAAATTAATTTTTAAATCGGACTAAATGATGCCTAGTGAATCGCGAAATATCCCCGGCCTTGAAGACCGACTTTACAAGGAATTCTTCAGCTTTTCATTTTTCAAGGCGGTTGAATTGCTGGAATCGTTTTCTCCGGATAAAAAATCTTTGGGCAAAACCCTTTCTCCAGCCGAAGAACCCGTGCGCTTCGTCGTTAAACCCGGGTTTGGCTTTCCGGCCAGCGATATATCCGGCTTGGAAAAGACCGGCGAAAACGACTCTTCCCGTATGGAAGTGACTTTCATGGGCCTGATCGGACCGTCCGGAATTTTGCCGCACTGGTACAATCAATTGGTCCTGGATCGCCTTCGTGAAAAAGATGTCACCCTCTATGATTTTTTAAATCTTTTTCATCACCGCTTGATCACCCTCTTTTACCTGGCCTGGAAAAAACACCATTTTAATGCCAATTATATCGCCAAAGCCCGCGACCGGATATCGGGCTATTTGGCGAGCATGCTCGGCCTGGGAACGGACGGGCTGACCGAACGCCTCGGCTTTCCCCTGGAGTCTCTGACCTATTTCAGCGGATTGCTTTCGCGTCCCATACCCTCGGCCGTGGCCATTGAAGCTACGGTCGGATCTTTCGCCCAAGCTCCGGCGCGCGTGGAGCAATTTGTCAACCGCATGCTCCCCTTAGACCCGGAAGACCAGACCCAACTGGGCAGAGCCAATGCCCGCCTGGGCGTGGATACGGCTTGCGGCGGATTTTTTTGGGAAAGCCGGACCAGGTTCCGAGTCCATTTGGGACCAATCGGCTACGATGAATACCGACGCTTTATGCCCGACGGCGATCTCTTGACACCTGTTTTTTCCCTGATTCGATTCATGGCCGGAATCGAGTTTGAATTCGAAGTTCGGATTTATCTGAAGCGTGAAGAAATCCCGCCTTGCGATTTGGGAGCCGGGCCCGGCCAAGCACCCCGTTTGGGGTTGACCAGTTGGGTCAAATCGCCGCAAGTCATAGCGGATCGGGACCCCTATGTGACCTTTTGCGAGACAGATCCGGGAGAAATAAAGTCGAATAGGAATGAATAACCGCGAAATGATAAAAAGAGGAAGAACCATTATGCCTAAAACCAACCTAAAATCCCTGATCGGAAAGCTCAACCACACCTGCCGCAATGCCCTGGAAAGCGCGGCCGGCCTGTGTTTGGCCCAGACCCATTATGAAGTGGATATCGAACACTTCCTGATCAAGTTGCTGGATGTCGAGCAGACCGATTTTCATAAAATCCTGCATCATTTCAGTATCAATGAGACCCACTTGGCTAAAGACCTGAATCAAGCCATCGAACGTTTCAAGACCGGCAATTCCCGCACCCCGGCTCTCTCGCCGCGCATCGTGCGCATGGTCCAGGAAGCCTGGCTCATTGCTTCGCTGGATTACCAATCCGGACTGGTGCGCTCCGGCCATATTTTGCTGGCCTTACTGGGTGATGAAGATTTTTCCCTGATTTTAAAAGCCGGATCCCGAATTTTCAACCAGATCTCCGTGGACGCCTTACGTGAAAATTTCAAGGGCCTGACCGCCGGTTCCATTGAAGAAGTCGACTCCGCGCCTACGGATCGTTCCCTGGCGGACGGCGCTGCCGCGACCGTACCGGCCGGTTCCAAAGCCATGGACCTCTATACCGTCAACCTGACAGAAAAGGCTAAAAAAGGAGAAATCGACCCGGTCCTGGGCCGGGACTTTGAAATACGCCAGATGATCGACATCCTGATCCGCCGCCGCCAGAACAACCCGATTTTGACCGGCGAGGCCGGTGTGGGCAAAACCGCCGTAGCCGAGGGATTTGCCCTGCGGATCGTGGAAGGCGATGTGCCGACTCCATTGCGCAACGTCGAAGTCCGCAGCCTGGACCTGGGATTGCTCCAAGCCGGCGCAGGTATCAAAGGCGAATTCGAGAACCGGCTTAAATCCGTGATCGCCGAAGTAAAAGCCTCGCCCACGCCCGTGATTCTGTTCATTGACGAGGCTCACCAACTCATCGGCGCGGGCGGCAGCGCCGGGTCCGGCGACGCCGCTAACTTACTCAAACCGGCCCTGGCTCGCGGCGAACTGCGTACCATTGCCGCCACCACCTGGGTCGACTATAAAAAATATTTTGAAAAAGATGCAGCCCTGGCCCGGCGCTTCCAAGTCGTTAAGATCGAGGAACCGGATGAACCCCGGGCGCTGGTCATGATGCGAGCCCTTGCGCCCTTTCTTGAAAAACATCATCAAGTCACGATTACGGATGAGGCGTTATTGGATGCTGTGCGCCTCTCAAACCGCTATAT
>RPPU01000210.1 GCA_003819975.1 Desulfobacteraceae bacterium | reverse complement strand
CGGACTCTTTGCCGATGATCACGAGTTGGGGATTGATGTTCTTGGCCAGAGCCGCGATCTGGTGTTCGAGAAAAGGGCTCAACTCTTCGATCACGATCAGTTTTTTCAAAGGCTTGATGAAATCGCTGATCTTTTTTTCCGGTAAGGGATAAGTGGTGCCCAGTTTGAGGATCGCGGGCTTGACATCCATAATGCGGCAAGCTTCCACGGTATAATTATACCCGGCACTCGCCGTAATGACTCCGATTTCGGCGCCGGGATTGAGGACAAAGTTATAAGGGGATTGTTCAAACTCGTCGCGGATTTTTTGGGTGCGCACCAGCATATTGGCTTTGAAACGCCGGGCTCGGTCGGCGACGGTAATGAACCGGGTGGGGGCATGGGGCCAAGGGACTTTTTTAAAAGGCGTCCGATTAAGCGGTTCAAATTCCACTATGCCGCTCTGGTGATTGACGCGGGTCACGGTGCGGATCAGGACCGGCACTTCATATTTTTCCGATAAATCAAAGGCCTCTTTGACCATGCGCTTGGCTTCAGTCGGGTCCGACGGCTCCAGCATGGGGATATAGGCGTATGGGCCGAAAAAGCGGCCGTCTTCCTCGGATTGGGAAGAGTGGGCATGAGGATCATCGGCCACCACCAGCACCAGGCCGCCTTTAACGCCGGTATAGCCCAGGGAAAAATACGAGTCGGAGGCCACATTCAGGCCTACGCTTTTCATGGAGGTCATGGCTCTCAAGCCGGCCATGGCTGCGCCGGCGGCGGTCTCCAAGGCCACTTTTTCATTGGTGGAGATTTCGGTTTTGATGTCGAGTTGATCTCCGATTTCGGCAAAAGCATCGAGAATTTCGCTGGTGGGCGAGCCGGGGTAAGCAGAATAGACTTTGACATCGGCTTCCAGGGCTCCGCGCACCATGGCCTCGTTGGCGATGATAAAGACCTTGGAAGCTCCGGGTTGAGTCAGATCTTTTACGCTCATGGTTTGTTCCTTTACGTTAAAAAAGGGGTAAAAAATCAAAAAAGATTGGACGGGATAAACGGGATTGACATGATCATTTTATCGCATCCTAAAACCCAAAAACACAATTTTAAATCCAATGTAAGTTTTGGTATAAATAATGTCAAGTAGGGGTATGAGCCTTGACACATAGGGCTGAAGTTCTAAAGGTTACCGAAGACTGGCAAAGATGCATCAACTATGCTATGATGATATTCAAATAACCAATGGAGTTTTCAGATGCAAACTGTAATGATATCATCCAAATATCAGATCACCATACCAAAAGCAATCAGGGAAGCTTTGAACTTGCGTCCCGGACAAAAAATGCAGGTGATCGAATATAAGGGGCGAATCGTGTTTATATTGGAACGGGATTTAAAAGAATTGCACGGCCTTTTAAAAGGAATGAATACGGAATTTGGCCGCGAGCGAGATCGGGCATGAATCGCGTGGATTTTATTAAACCAGTAGATAGGACTAAAAATACAATACGAGATATGGGAAAAAATATTTTATGAACAAGGAAATTAAAACCATAGATACAGCCACGGCGGAACATTTTATTTGGGGAAGCGTTTGCGACGGCTGGCATTTACTGAAGCAATCCGACTTGAGCATTGTTCAGGAGCGGGTTCCGCCCGGCGCCGGGGAAGTTAAGCATGTGCATAACCGGGCGCAGCAGTTTTTCTTCATTCTTTCGGGATCGGCCGTATTGGAATTGGAGGATCGCACGGTTCACTGTGTTGCCGGACAAGGGATTTCCATTCCTCCCGGTATCGTCCACCGCTTCGCCAATCCCGGAGATCAGGAAGTCGTTTTTCTGGTGGTCTCGTCACCTTCAACGATTGGTGACCGCATGAATGTCGAACCGGCAGCCTAAGGAGATATGATGAAATTCGAAACCAAACGTTTGCCTGTAGAACGCGACGCGATTGCGCCGGACGGATCTGACGTGCGGATACTGCTCGGTTTACGCGATGGCGGCATGGCCCATTTTGAGTTTGCTCCGGGTCGGATTTCGCGAGCGGTATTGCACAAAACCGTCGAGGAGATTTGGTTTTTTCTTGCAGGGCAAGGCGAAATGTGGCGCAAGTCGGAAGACCTTGAGGAAATCGTTCCGGTCCAAGCCGGGGTCTGTCTTACGATTCCCTTGGGCACTCATTTTCAATTCAGCGCCTTCGGAGATAAACCGCTTGCGGCCATCGGCGTCACCATGCCGCCTTGGCCGGGGGAGGATGAGGCGGTAATTGTGCAGGGTAAGTGGGAATCAACGGTATAGCTAATTTAATCTTTTCTAAATCCACCGCCACAAGCGGCGGCCCCGAATAGGTTCTACCGATCCGGCGAGAAATTTTTAAAACTTTTACTTATAAAGCTTTAAAACATAGCCTAAAAAGCATAAAGGTTGAGTAGCGTTTTTGGAGTGCGGCGACGCGTCGCCGCTTTAAAAGCGCGGACGCGTCCGCGCATTCCAAAGTTGCGCTGCTGATAGGATAAACTTCGGATGATAGATATTTAAATTCCATCAAAGTGATCCTCTCTGCGCCCCGCTTATCGATGTAAAATCGGACTATATGAAAGAGGAGACTTTATGCAAAAACAGCTTACCGCGATTATTGAACGCGAAGGGAACGGATATGTGTCGCTTTGCCCGGAATTGGATATTACCAGCCAGGGAGACACCATTGAAGAAACCCGTAGCAATCTTCGTGAAGCGCTTGAGTTATTTTTTAAAACGGCATCACCCACGGAAATTCATACACGTTTGCACCAGGAAGTTTACGTAACGAGCGTGGAGGTTGCCATTGGGTAAGCTGCGTGTTCTATCTGGGAAACAAGTCTGCGATAGCATGGTTATGTTGACCCCAACGTTGCATTAAAAAGGATACGATTTCTCCTCGCTGCGCTCGTCGAAATGACATCGGAGGCAAAATCGTCCTCAGTTAATGAACAACTTCGATCGTGTCATTTCGACCGCAGGGAGAAATCATATAAAATTCCATATTCCTGAAATGCATTTTAAGTGAACTTTACGGAATGATTATCAAACAAACTTTTAGCCTTAAATAATAGAGAATTTGTAATTTTTTAAAGAAATTTTATGCAACAATAAGATTGAGGTTCGTCAACGCAGCAGTCATATTGTCATGCAGAAGCGGCTTCCCGATACAACCATCACCGTACCGGTCCCTAATCATGCCGAATGACGCATTGAAACCCTCCAATCCATTATCCGTCAATCGGGTCTGCAACGAGCAGAATTTGAATTATAATTAAATTTTATAGCAGTTTAGCAAGCATTTTATTTAATTGTTTGCGCTCCAACCATTTTCCCCGCACCATGACACCCAACGGTTGTTTCATGCACCCCATATCTACCAGAGGATTTACGTCAAGCAAGAGCAAATCGGCCCGCTTACCGAGTGCAATGGTCCCGAATTCGTCTTGCTTTTTAAGAAATAGGGCCGGATTGACCGTGGCGGTTTTCAGAACCTCGTAAGGAGTCAACCCGCATTCAAGCAGCAATTGAAATTCCCGATGAAGGGACGAGCCTGGAATAATAAAGGGGCCACCGTTGGCATCGGTTCCAGCCATAATGGGTGAACCCGCAAGATGCAGGGCGTTGATTGTTTCTTGGCATATCTTGTAAAAATATGCATTGTAAGAAGAGTAAGGAAGTTCATCCCAATATTCCCATCTCTTTTTTAATGGAAAGGGAACGTATCGTAAATCCGGATCTTGCAACATTTGCGGTTTTTCATGATTGTTCATCCGAGCAAGGGCTTTGCCGGCAACCAATGTTGATTGCACCCAAATATCGGCTTCACGGCATTGTTGCGACATTTGCTTTAAGCCGAATGTACTATGGCGCCATGCAATGTTTCCTGAAATCAAAAGCGAAAAAGAAAAGGCAATAGTGCTGATTGCCAGTATTAGGTGGCATATTTTGATGAATTCAAAGTACGGAGGTTTTTGCAGCAATCGTCGTGTCAAAATAATAATTCTAAACGAAGCGAAAGTGAAGAAGATACTTAAAGTGGTAAACAGAAATACTGGCCATCGGTTATCGCTAATTAGAAAAGTATTAATGGATCTGGTAAAATAAAAAAAAGTTAGAAATCCCAATACGACCAGTACAATTGTCAGCCATAAGATTTCTCGTAGATAATTTGGATCTATCGGAGCCATATGCTTCCGAATTTTAGCATTGAATTTTATTATGGCGAGAAAGATCAACGTGACAAGGATAACTAAATAACTCGGTGATGATACCATTGCCCGTTTTTTATAAAGTTTTTCAGGAAAAAAATAAAGATAAACCAACTCGCTAACATGAGCAAGCGATTGATGCGCTTCAATTAAAGCGTTAAAACCAAGATTATGAGGGGCATGACCAATAAGCGGTTTTTCAAGACGAGCAGCCGTTTCAGTCATTCGGGCATAAGCGGTTTTTTGCAATCCAATTTTGGTGGAAATGTCATTGCCGATTCCGAGTTCATGATATTTGATTATATCATAACCGGCTTGAGCTTGTTTAGTGATCTCTTTTTCGACTTCTTCGGGTGTAATGAAGCGGGGTTCATTGATATAATCGCCGGCAGTATAAAGGTTAGGTGTTAACCAATATCCCTGTTGAATTTTCTCTTTCCAACTTAGATGGTCGGGCGTTCCTTTTAAATTGAATACGGTCGTAATGCCGTAAGAGAGGAAAAGAGGGGCGTCGCCGAAATTTGGCCGCCCTCCAACCTCGGCACCAAGGTGTACATGGGTATCCACCAATCCGGGAACGAGATAGCGCCCTTTTGCATTGATCATCATAGTCCCGGCCGGAATGCGGACTTTTGCAGTGGGTCCTATGGCTTCAATGCGGTCTCCGCGGACGATGACAGTTTGGTTAGGGATGACTACCTCACGGTCCATAGGGATGAGATTGGCATTGATAAAGGCGATGGGGTGAACGATAGCACGGGTTTCTTTGATTTTTATTTGAGATTGGGCAGAGCCGGAAAATGACGGTGCTGCGGCGAAAGTGATCTGCTGAATGGTTAGGAAGAATAAGAATAAATGAAATATCAAAGCAACAACTTTTGACATATTATTCTTTTTAGCGTTATATAATTTTTTCATTTTTAGGATTTGAAAACTTCTTTAAACGCATATTCATAAATGGTTTATTGGGGTTGCACGTACAAAGGCAGAAGCCACCGCCACCGTTTCATCGTTCTGCAAGTAGGGGCGACCGGCCGGTCGCCCCTACCCGGCAACAATTTACTTTCATCAGTTACAAGGATCCTCAATAGGTTTTGTAAAAATCAACCCCTTAACGCCTCGATTTCGGCAATCTGTTTGGGCACCGGCTTACCGAGCAGGCGCGAACCGGTCGGCGTGACGGCATAGTTGTCTTCGATGCGGATACCGCGCACATCCAGATAAGCTTCGGCTTTTTCGTAATTGATGAAATTCTTGAAGAGTTTTTCCGCTTTCCATTTCTTGATCAATTCGGGAATGAAATAAATGCCGGGTTCCACGGTGATCGCGAAGCCGGGTTCGAGTTCGCGGGCCAGGCGCAAGGATTTCAAGCCGAATTGAGTATTGCGCCGTAATTCGTCGTTGTAACCTACGAAATCTTCGCCGAGATCTTCCATATCGTGAACGTCCAGGCCGAGCATATGGCCCAGACCGTGCGGGAAAAAGAGGGCATGGGCGCCTTGACGCACCGCTTCTTCGATATTGCCCTGCATGATATTGAGCGCTTTCAAGCCTTCCGCAATGGTATGAGCGGCCAATAAATGCAAGTCCAAATAGCGGACACCTGGTTTTAATCCGGCAACCACGGTTTGATGGGCATTGAGTACGATTTCATAGATCTCTTTTTGTTTGGGGAGATATTTCCGGCCGACCGGAAAGGTGCGGGTGATGTCGCCGGAATAATGGCTGTAACACTCGGTACCGGCATCCACCAGCAATAATTCCCCTTCCTGGAGTACGTGGCTGTAATCGGTATTGTGCAGGATCTCGCCATGCGTAGTGGTGATCATAAAGCTAAAACCGGGTCCATTGGCCAGGGCAATGTGATGCAGGGCAGCGGCAATGTCGGATTCACGCAGGCCCGGCTTGGCGATGCGCATGGCTTCCAAGTGCATGCGGCCGGTCAAGGTTACGGCTTTATCGAGTTCGGCCAGTTCTTCATCCGATTTGATATTGCGTTGTTTGACCACGGCTTGAATAAGAGCGACAGAAGCAGCTTGCGGAATCATGGGTGCAGGGATATTCAACAGTTTATGGATTTTAAGTGTGTTTTCGGGCCGGTAGGGGGGTAAATAGAGGATCGGGCGCTTAAGGGCAGAGAGATCGGATAAATATTCCGGCAACCGGTCCAGGGGTATAATTTCATGCAACCCAACTACCCGGGCTTGGTCCTGAAGTAGCGGTTTGGATCCGGTCCATATAATATCATCCAGGCCGGCTTCATTGCCGAACAGGATTTCGCGGTCTTGGTCCAGATCCAGAATAACCGCCAGTTCGGGCTGGTCAATGCCGATGTAATAAAGAAACGTGCTGTCCTGGCGAAAAGGGTAGGCATTGGCCGGATAATTCACCGGGCTCGGATCGTTGCCCAGAAGCAAGATCACGCCGGTTTTGAGTTCTTTTTTCAGTTGATCGCGTCGTTCGATGTGGGTTTTGGGTGAGAACATGGAAAACTCCTTTGTGGATCCCCATTATTACAAGCAGATTAAGAAAATCCCCTCTGCCTCCCCTTTGATCAAAAGGGGAGGACTCAAAAAAACCGTTATCCCTTTTTATCGGGAATGATTTTAATAGGAGTTCCTCCCTTTAACAAAGGGAGGACAGGAGGGATTTGTATTAAAAAAAGCAATTCAGGTTAAACCTTAAATTTATAAGAGAGTGGGCGCAGGCCTATCTCTACGCCATCATAAATGTTTCGGAGTTTTTCTATAGCCAAAACCCCTACAGCCTATAGCCTATCTACTTACTTCCCCACAAACGCCGGCCGGCCTTTGCCCACGCTGGTGAGACCGGTAAGCGCGTCCTGGGTGTTGAAGATCTCTTTCAAGTGCTTCAATTCTTGCTTGAGACCTTTTTCGAGCGGCATTTCAAACCCTTGATCAACAATATCATTGGTCATTTTCAGGGCCAAGGGAGCTTTGCCTGATATATTTTTGGCAATTTTAGCCGCCAGTTCATCGTTGCTGCTGAGATAATGACCGCTCAACCAGGCGTCCATATTGGCGTCGTTGAAAAGCTCTTTGATTTGGCGCCATTCTGATGGCAGCGCGTTGGTTTTTTTGCCTTTCTTGGGAGTCAGTTTTTTAGCGGCGATCTTCTTCTGAATCATGTCTTCGATTTTTTCCGGAGTAAAAACATAATCGATCAAACCGATGGCATGGGCTTCTTGAGCTGAAAGCATGCGACCGGTAAAGATCAAGTACTTGGCCAGTTCTTTACCGATATAACGGCTGGTGCGTTGCGTACCGCCCAGGCCGGGATAAATGCCGATGCCGGTCTCGGGAAAGCCGATGCGTACTTTGGGCGTGGCCACGATCACGTCGGCGGAGAGGGCATATTCCAAACCGCCGCCCAGAGCCATGCCTTCCATCTTGGCTACCACCAATTTTTTGCACTGGTCAATGCGGTTCAAAACT
>RPPU01000209.1 GCA_003819975.1 Desulfobacteraceae bacterium | reverse complement strand
GCTCCACTCGTTGGCGGATCGTATGTTTATCCCTGACGGCCTGCATGCCGCGGAGCGCAATGGCGCGGGCTTCGTCGGGACGTTCCAAATAGTAGCGGACCTTATCCTGTAACTCGTCGAGGGTGTGAAAAGTATCCAGCTCGGACCCGATTTGAAACAATTCTTCCAGTTCCACGGAATGTTCCGCCAGCAGGAAACCGCCGCAAGCCAGGATATCGAAGACCCGCATATTGATCATATCGGCCTGATACAGCCGGTTGATGTCCAGGTTGATCCGGGCGCCGCTGTATATTTTATTCAGTTCAAAAGCGTGGCCGGCCGGACCCATGTAGCGCACCCCGCCGGATAAAACGGTCTCCCAACCCCGATCGCCCCAGACTTTTACGCCGTATGCGGCCAAGCCGACCAGGTACTGCATTCTTTTCCGGGCGGCAGCCGTTTCGGCCAGGAGCTGGACCGGGTCGAGGGTCTTCCCGTATCTTTCCATAAAATAATGACGAAAATCGCCGCAATAGGTCTCGAACCATTCCGGCAGACCATAAACCGAGTAGTCTTGAGCCTGTAACGCGAGGATTCGTTCGAACGGGTTTTCGCGGGCATCAAGCGGTCGGGTTTGGGCATATTGTCCATAGTTTTCATTCAGGAGACGCATATATTTTTCAGCCGGTTCCAGCGAGACATTGCCGACAAAAGCGACGGGCGCGGCATATCGAATTTGTTCGGCGGCCGAGAGGATTTGCGGCTTACGCGCCACGGGATCGGCGGCCAAGGGCAGGTAAGCCGCCTGCTTGAAACCGGCTTTTATAAATTCGTCGCGATTCGGTTTGCGATAGCTGAAAATAAAAGCATGGTCGTTATCCGGTGATTGGGCCGTTAATCGATCGATGACGGGATCGATCTCCCAGCAGACCAGAATCAGGGCGCATTTTCGGCATAATTCGGCGAGTCCGTTCGCATAATTGATGCTGAAAAGCATTTGCGGCCTGAATTGAGCAACGGTGTATTCGATTTCTTCTATGGAAATACGATTCAGGTCGGACACGTAAACCATATAGCCGCGTTCTTTGAGTTCGCGCACAACCTGATCCACAAACAGACCACCGGAGTTGAAGAGAACCCGTTGCGGGGCGATTCCGGTTTGGAACCAGTCGATTTCGTTGTGGTAGACTTGTTTCAAAAAGGGGTGAAAAACCGGCGTGCATTTGGCGATCTCCGAAAGATGCAGAATTAGATCCGAACCCAACCATAAATGCAAGCAGCCGTTTTTCAGGAATTCGGAATAATCTTTTTGCATTAAAAAGAGCCGGACCAGCCAAGGATCTTTTTCCCAAACAGAGATGTTTTGTCCGGGAAACCGTTCCAACAAGGCGTCGACTATTTCACCCAGACCGAATCCGAAGACAAAAAACGGTTTAGTGGGATCGGAATCGGCGATGAGGGAATTGCATTGCGCTTCCGACAAATCCAGAGGAAAGAGGGAGAAATGAAGCCGATAATGAATCGGGTTGTCGCCGTTAAAGAGCACATGGGAGCCGTCCACGGGCCAGGATATTCGCTGAACCAGTTTGGGTTCAAGAACCGCCAAGGCTTCGAGGTTGTGCTGCAGGTGGGTCGGGGAATAGCCGGTCGGAAAGTTATCGGTGATTGGTTTTTGGTTCATGGTTGCTCACTTTTTGTTGATGCTAATATCTTAAAGGCTTGCTGAAAACGTTGAATCCAGGTATGTTCCCGGCGCGATCGTTCGAAAGCCGCCTGACGAACGGCATCCGCTTCCCCGGGATGAGCAAGAAAAAACTCTATTTTTTCAACGAGATCCGAAAAAGATCGATAACAAACGATCTCGCGGTCCAATGCAAAAAATTCAGCCAAATCCGGGTTGGCATGAGTCAGGTAAAGCGCTCCGCACATGGGCACTTCAAAGTCCCGGCCTTTGAGACCCACCAGTTCCGAAGAATCTCCGACCAACCCCATGCCGAGTACGATTTTGCTTTGACTGAATAAACGCACCATTTCAGTCATGGTCACCGGACCGTTTTTCCAACCGGCGCCGAAAGTCTGCACGGCAATTCCGCGATCGCGTAGTTGCTCCACGATGGTCGACCGTTGCCCGTAGTTTTGACCCACAAAAATGACATCCATGGTTTTGGGAAGATCCAGAGGCCGGAAGATGTCGGGGTCGGCCGCGGCCGGCATGTAGAGGGCTTCAGCACCGACCTCCCGATAATGAGCCAGCGCCGATTTATCCGTGGTCCAGCAAAGAGTAAAGGCCGAGGCAATATCACCCATGCCGGAATAGCCGGTCGGTTCCAGTTCACCCCAGAACTTGGCTTTATCGTCCAGACTGATATTCAAGCTGGGGATGTTCATGCGGTTGATGGTATGGATAAAGCCGGGGAAGATCAAACGGCCGGATAAGTAGCTGAAGAAAAGGTCAACCGGTTGTCGGCGATGCGCTTGATAGAGCCTGTCCAAAAGTTCCAGATTCATGCGCTGTTTTTGGCTCCAATGCCATTGCGGATCGTATTGGTCGTAGCGGTCTTTCCAATCAAAACGAATCACTTCGCCGAAATGAGCCAGGCCGGGCTGTAAGTTGTAATCTTCCCAGTTGGTCTGGCTGAAGGCGGCAAAAATCCGAAGCGGATTTTTGAAATACTGTTCTTTCGGGTGATCATTTTTTGTAATCCATAATTTGGTCGGCGTACTCAGGTCCGGCGTGTTTGAAAAGCGAGTGGAGGTTAATACATTTTTCAGAGAGCATTCCAGACCCGAAACAGGGCCGGTTGAATCCGGAGACTTCAAGCAGCGGACCATAACGGAAGCGATTTCCGCCGCCCGGCGGGTATAGGTATGGTGTTCCAGGGCTTCGGCATGACCTTGGGCGGCGATTTGGATTCTTTCCTTTTCATGCGCCAAGTAAAATTCGATTTTTTGACGGAGATCGGTAAAAGAATCGAATTCCACCAAATGCCGCTTGTCAAAAGGATTTTCTTTCGACAATTTTTCACTTAAGAGAAAAGCCCCGCAGCCCAGAGTCTCGAAAATTCTGGTCTCGACATCGGTCGATTCTTCGGCATGCAGGTTCAGGACGATCTTGGCCCGATTCAAAACCCCAACCAGTTCGGTGCCGAAAGCTGAAGCAACGGTCACGGGAAATACCGCATTCAAACGATCAAGCAGCAGTTGGCGGCGTTTGGTCATGGTTCCGACAAAGAGAAGATCGATTTCCTTTTTACATTCAGGCAAAGGCCTGTGAACCGTTTCATCAAAACCGTTCAGAAGCACGGAGCAATGCGTGCGTTCCAGCCAGCCTTGAGAGACAACTTGGTCGATACAGCGTTCGGAATGAAAAAAAACATGGTCGAATAGGCCCGATTGCAGCAAGGGATCCTGGTCCCGGCAGCGTTCGACCAGTTCGCTGGCCCAAAACAAACGGGGCGCATGCGCGGACCGGACCAAATCCAGGGGAAAATAATCGCCTCTTTGTAAAAAGAAAATATCATAGGGGGGAGCTGTTTTTAGCAATTCCGGCAGTTCGCGGCGATGTTGGCGGAAATCGATGCAATGGGTTTGATGACCCAGGGTTTGAAAACCGCGATTGACGAACCATTCGGCACCCCAACCGGCATTGGCTTCGATGACGTTAATATAGAGAATATGAAGAGGATTGAATGAATTCATGATTTCTCAAAAAGAGATTCCAGAACCGCTTGCAAACGTTCTTGGAAGCGCGGACCATTCATGTTTTCCAAAATAAATTTGCGGGCATTGCGGCCCATCTGTTCGATACGTCGTGGGTCTTGGGCCAACTCGGCCATTTTAACCGCCAGTTCGTTGATTTTCACGATGGCTTCCGGAAAGGCAATTTGATCTTCGCGATTCAGGGAGCGTGCAACGGAAACAAGGATGCCATTTTCATGGTTGCGCACGAATTCGTTCATGGGCGGAGCATCGGCGACGATGGCCGGCAAACCGCAGGCCAGGCCTTCGAGTAAAGGCAGGCCCAGACCTTCTAACTTGGAAGGAAAGACCTGGATTTGACCCAAATGGTAAAGACCCGGAGCCGGGATCGTTTCGTTTCGGTAAAAAAGACGGGGGTTATTACGGACCAGGCCGGCCACTCGTTCCGGTAATTTGTCCGGACCCACCTGAGCATGCACCAACAGGGTCACGCCGGGAAGATGACGGGAAACCGCTTCAAAAGCCACAATGGTTGCCGGGGTCATTTTACGGTAATTGATGCCGAGCCAGCCGGCGTTATGAAAAAAGGTATATGGCGCGTCACCGGGCCCGGCCGGTTTAAAAAGATCGGTATCGACTGTCCATCCGATATAATGGGCCGGGCAAAGGTCTTTGACCAGGTTATAGGTACGCTGCGTCGAACATAAGACCGCATCATAAATATTCAGGAGCGGTTTCCAGTCCTGCTGAAAGTAATCCAGATAGGTCAGGACTTTGGCGCCGGCGGTCTTGCAGGCCTTTATCAGGTTCCAATCGTATTCTTCGTTAAAGATGACGGCATCCAAATGATGGGTGTCGATCCATTGCGTGATGACGGAGACCGGGATTTCCTATTCCGGAAAAGAGGTCAAATTGGGAACGGCCCAAAATCCTCCGGTTTCCAGTTTGTGTTCGCCGTAAACCCGGCCGGTGCGCGCAAAGATGAAAGCAGTGTGATCCGGGAGCAGATTGTCGCGCAGGGTCTTGGTCACGTAAGCCTGACCGCGCTCAAACCAGATCGAAATAAAACCGACCTTCAAATGCCGGATGGAACCTTTGAACGTCATTTTTTTTCGATGACCATTCCAACCGCCAATACCCGCCCTTTATGGATCGGGTTATCGGTTATATACAGATTGTCATGTTGGCCGGTGAGACCTACCCGCGATTCGAATCGATCCGCGTGAGCGGCTAATTCACGGACAACCGGAGCCAGTTTAATTGCTTCCGGCCGGGTGCCGAAGACGGTCGGGATTTTAAGCTTGCGGTTTTTGCAGGGCATTTTTCGTTTTGCGCAGCCACCAGCCCCAATATTCGTCTTTTTGGCCGTTGAGCAGGTTGAAATCGGCGGTCACATTGTTCAAGATGGAAAAGCCGGATTTGGCGAACAAGTGACTCCAGGCTTTTTTCCCGAAAAGACTGTAATGATTGTTGTTGGCGGTATGAATCGATTCGGCCCAGGGTAGTTCCACATAGGCATAGCCGTTCATTTTAATAACCCGGTTGAATTCAAGCAGGGTGATCAAAGGAAAAGGTGAATGCTCCAGCACATGGCGGGCGTAAACCAGATCGAATTCTGTTTCCGCAAAATCCAAAAAAGACTGGTCCATGAGGCGAACATCAAAGTTTTGTTTTCGGCATTCCTGATAATCCGATTCACCCAAGGTGATGCCGACCGCCGCAATGCCGAGGGCTTTAAAGCGTTTCAAGGCAATACCGCACCCGCAGCCCACATCCAACACCCGGTTGAACTGCTTTTGATTGGGGACAATAAAGTTTTTAAAAACGTTTTCCGTGATGTCTTCATGTTGGGGCATGGGGGGTTCCGGATAGATATCCTGCATGAGCCAATCCAGATATTGTTCCATTTTTTGATAATTTCGCATTCTTATAACGGGAAAATCGGTTTCAATAATTCTTGATAAGCGACACGGGTCGCTTCCTTATGTCGAATGATTTTTTCCGATTCCGCGGCCATGTCTAAAGACCGGATCAGGTTCAAAATTTCCATAATGTCTTGCGCGGGCGATAGGACATGGGAAAGAAAACCCTTAACGGTATCGGTGCGCATGGAATGAGAAATGGTCATCGTCGGGATGCCCAAAGAAGCGGCCATGCCGGAACCGTGTACGCGGGTGGAAATAACCAGATCGTAACGATCGTACAGGCCGAGATAATCCTTAGCATCATAACTATACCGGACAGGCAGATCGCTTTTTACCTCTCGTTTTAAATAGATCAAGTCTTCGATCCAATGAGCGATAACTTCCGTTTCGTAATGTTTGGAAACTTCGTTCAGTAAACGAAAGCTGAAATCGTACACAGCTTGGGAAACGAAATTGACCCGCGCGTCACCGGCCTTAGCCTGCAGGGAGAACCCGATGCGGGTCAATCGATCCCGTTTCCGGTGACGCTTTGAACAAAAAATGGCGGGGCAGGGCAATAACACGGCCTGAACTTCCGGCTTGAGATAATTCAGTAGGATGTTGTCGCGGACCGCGAAAACGAGAGCTTTTTTATGAATTTTACGGTAGGTTTCATGAAATTGAAGGTAAGCTTCCGGGCCGCCGAAACCTTCGTGATAGCCGACTCCCAAAAAAAGGATCGGTCCTTTATATGTTTCGAGTTTTTGATAAAGGGGAAACAGTTTGTAAACCAACCATTCGGGCGTACCCGCAAAAACCACGGCATCGATGTCATTGAGATCGTAATAGTCGGCAAAGGAGTTGTCTTCCAGCGGCAAATTTTTAAAGCATAAGTCGCTCAGGTTTAAATTGATTTTTCGAGGAGGTACCGTGTCGATACCGATGTCCACAATCTTGTTTTTGAACTGCAGCCGGCGGCAAACCTCGACGTTTTTGTTGACGATCACCGGGTTGTATTCGGACTGCAAGGTGCGAATGATGTTTTGCGTGCCGAAAAGAATGAATTCGTCTCCGCAATTTCCCTGGCGCACGGTGGCAAAAAGAATGTTTTTCATGTCTGCGCGGTCCTGTTCGACATTCGTTCGGTCATCATCTTTTTCAGGTCATAGTCGCGGCCGAATGTTTTTTTCCCGGGGCCGGGCGCAGCGGCCACGCAACAAGCCGGCAACTCGGAACGGTATTTTTTCAAAAAACGTTCCCCGGCTTCGGCCCAGATTGCATCGCAGGTGCCTTTGGAAAGGTGTTTGACCAACAGGTCCCAGGTCACAACCAATTTATGGGTTTTGCGAACTTGCATACAAATATCCAGATCGTAGAAATGAAACCCATCGAAGGTGTCGGCATCGAAACGGATCGCGGGGAAGAGTTCGGCGCGAATTGCTAAAAACAGGCCGTCCACGGCCACGACCTCGGTATCGCTTTGATCCCAAGAGAAGACGGTCAAATGTATGGAATGGGCGGCCCGGGATTCATGAACGACCCGACCGCGCAAAAACGGCTCACCGGCCGCCAGCCAGGCCGGATGATCGACGCACAAATATTGGGTGCCGGCCACTCCGACCAATCCCAGGGAAGGGTCTTGGCTGAATTTTTCGTTCAAGATCCGGCCCCAACCCGGTTCCATGGAAAAAACATCTTCATGCACAAAGACCAGAATGCGGCCTTTAGCGCGACCGACGCCTTCGTTATAGGCGCCGCAAATTCCGTATTGCCCGGATTGATTGGGAATGCGGATGTATTCATGGTCGAGTCCGACGGTGCGGCCGACGTTTTGTTCGTGTGCGTTCCATTGCGGCGATTCGCGCGAACAGACAATGACGCTGATGTCGGGATGAGGCATGAAGAATTTTTCACCGAAAAACGTGAAGGGCTAAGAGAGTTCACCACAGAGGCACAGAGAACACAGAGAGTATTTTTGTTTTCTTAATATGGAATAATTTTCGTTATTCATAGTTAATCCCGTTTTTTGCCCGTTAGGTAGATTAATTTTCACTTTTCCTCCTCTCAGGGGAAAGTGAAAAAATAATAATCTCTGTGATCTCTGTGCCTCTGTGGTAACAAG
>RPPU01000208.1 GCA_003819975.1 Desulfobacteraceae bacterium | reverse complement strand
TCGTCATATTTTTAAAAATAATGATTCACCACAATTGACACCTTTTGGAGTGCGCGGACGCGTCCGCGCTTTTAAAGCGGCGACGCGTCGCCGCATTCCAAAAATGACCTTACATCTTAATTACAACCCTTTATTGTCCAACTTATTTTTACGCGGGTCCTTTGTGGTGAAAGTCTTAATCTCACTCATTCACGGCCTTGTCGACCGGCGCGTTTTGCTCGCCCGTTCCCTGGACAAAAGCCAATTCATCGACCGAGAACACGCGATTGATGTCGATGATGATGATAAACTCATCTCCGCGCTTGCCGATGCCGTTGATGAACTCGGAACGCCAGCGCGAGCCCAGACTGGGCGGATCTTCGATTTGGTGCGGTTCCAATTCCACAACCTCGTGCACCGAATCGGCCATGGCGCCCAGAATGACTTTTTCGCCGTCCAGCAATATTTCGAGGACCACGATCCGGGTGTCCATGGTTTTCTCGGCCTTATCGATGCCGAACTTAAGGCGCAAATCCACCACCGGCACCACGGAGCCGCGCACGTTGATCACGCCTTTCAGAAACTGGGGTGCGCAGGGCACCTTGGTGATGTTGCAAAGGTCCAGGACTTCACGCACCTGGACCACGTCGATCGCAAACAGCTCGGTTTCCAACCGGAAGGTCAGATAAAGAGCGGTTTCGGTTATTTTAGCAGTGCTCATTTTTCTCTCCTTTTTTTAATGATAAAGACGAATATTTTTCACCGCCCGCTTCAGGGATTGTGTGAAAAAACAATCCCGTGCTCGAGACACAGAGTGCGCAGAGATTTATTTTTTTTTACTTTTCCTTGAGAGGAGGAAAAGTAAAAATCAATCTGCCCTTCGGATAATCAGCAGTTTGGGCGAAGTCGTTGAGCTTTCTCTCATTGCCACTTTTTCAACGCAACAGTTCAAGGTTCACGGTTAAAAATCTTTAATATAAAATTATAAGATTTGTAAAATTCATCAGATTCGAATCTGTAATCTGCAATCTTGAATCTGGAATTTTTCATCCTTCATCCTTTTCTTTTAACGTTCTCACGTTCACACTTTCACACGTTTTCACGTCGACTTTACCCTCGAACCCTTCTCTTTTGACTCTTGGGGGTCTGATAACTTCTCCTTTGGGTCGATTGGTTTTTTTTCTTAACCCTTGGCCCCTTGATCCCTTGATCCCTCGGCCTCTGTCTTTTTACCCTTGACCCCTCGACCCCTTGGCCCCTTGAACCCTTCTCTTCTAGTACTTCTCAAACCCCTCATCGTCCTTCTCGGCCTTGGTTTTCATTTCCAAAGCATAGCCCGATCCCTGGGGCTCCTTGACTTTGGCTGTTTGCGGCGCGGAAACCTGAGCTTTATTGGTCTTGATGTGGGCCACAGTGGAACCGACTTTATGCGCGGTTTTCATCGTGCGCGCGCCGCGGCCGGCCCCGGATTCGTCAATTTTGAAAAAGCCGATCGTGGCCTGGAGTTCCTCGGCCTGGGAAGCCAGCTCCTCGGAGGTCGAAGACATCTCCTCGGAAGCCGTGGCATTCTGTTGGATCACCTGGTCGAGTTGTTGAATGGCCCGGTTGATTTGTTCGGCGCCCGTGTTCTGTTCATTGCTGGCTGCTGCGATCTCCTGGACCAGTTCGGCGGTCTTCTGGATATCCGGCACCAGTTTGGTCAACATTTGACCGGCTTTTTCGGCGATCTCCACGCTGGTAGCGGAGAGTTTGCTGATCTCGCCGGCCGCGGAAGCGCTGCGTTCGGCTAATTTTCTGACTTCCGAAGCCACCACGGCAAATCCTTTGCCGTGCTCACCGGCCCGGGCCGCTTCAATGGCCGCGTTCAGGGCCAAAAGGTCGGTCTGGCGCGCGATCTCTTCGATAATGGAGATCTTCTCGGCAATTTGTTTCATGGCTCTGACGGTCTCGGTTACGGCCGCGCCGCCTTCTTTGGCGTCTTCGGCCGATTTCTGGGCGATCTTCTCGGTTTGCAGGGCATTGTCGGCGTTCTGTTTGATATTGGCGCCCATCTCTTCCATGGAAGAAGAGGCTTCTTCGGCGGCCGCGGCCTGCTCGGTCGCGCCCTGGGACATCTCTTCGGAGCCGGAACTCAACTGCTGGCTGCCCGCGGCTACGTTATCGGAAGCTATTTTAACTTGGCCGACCACTTCCTGCAATTTTGCAACCATGTTGCTAAGGGCTTTGCCCAGGGTGTCTTTCTCGGACCGTTCTTTGATTTTGGCGGTCAAATCACCGTTGGCAATTTCTTCGGCTGTTTTGGCCATTGAATCCAGGTTGGCAATGACATTATTAAGACTCTTGATTAGTTGGCCGATTTCGTCTTTTTGATTCAAGTCAATACGGTTGCTTAAGTCGCCCAAGGCCACGGCATCGGCTACGGCCACGGCTTTGGCCACCGGCTTGGTGATGCCGAGCGTTAAAATAATTCCAAAAAGCAGCGCCAGGACAACACCTACAATCATACCAATGACGGCAATCGTTTTAACTTGGGTGGAAGCGCTGTCGGCGGTTTTATTGGCTTCAATGGCAACATTATTGTTGATATCGATAATTTTACCTATAAGATCTTCGGCTGCTTTAAAAGAAATGGCATTGACGATCAATGACTGTTGACTCATTTTGTTGTATAAATCTTCAGTGGGGGTTTTTTCATATTCCCTGGACAACTTTACGGATTCTTCATGATCTTTCCACCACTTGTCCCAGGCTGGGACAAATTGCTTCCATAGCTCGGCTTCTTCCTTGGTTTGGGGCAGAGGTTCATAGATCTTCCAGGCTGCGTCGGCGCGTTTTTTGGCTTCTTCAAAACGGGTATATTGATCCTGCCGTCCTTGGGAATCGATGTTTTTGGCCAGCAGGGCATTTTCACCGCTGTCGACTGCGGTCTGAGCTTCGCTGATGATCAGAAGGCTCTGGATACTCGGCAAACGCACATCGCTGATTTCATCCAAGTGTCCGTTTAAGGTGTTCACGCCCATGAAGCCGATAATGCCGACTATCAGGACAATCAGGGCGACCACGCTGAATCCTCCGATCAACTTTACCATTAATTTGATGTTTTTCATAAATGTCTCCTTTTAATTCGTTCATGGTTTATTATTTTAGAGTGAATGGATAAAAGCCGGGTAGGAAATGCTACCCAGCCCTGATCCATTTTGCCGATAGATTGCTTTTTTGCATGCCGGCCTCCTTTTTTAAACGGTTGTTCGGTTTTTCGGTTACGAGTTGAGTATAGTCGCCAGTCAACAGTCATCAGTCACCAGCCCCAACGCGGAGACGAACGGCCGTGCGTCTCTACAACGCAAATGAACGCATTCTTACATTGCCTGTTCGCCCTAGGCGCTTATGGTCCACCACCTATCGACAATTTGTTGTCGATAAGTGAAGAGTAAACAATTGATCCATTACCATCATACGGGTGCTTATTTGGATTGCGCGGACATGTCCGCGCTTTGACTCAGCGCGACATGTCGCGCTTTAAAAAGCGGCGTCTTGCCGCCGCACTCCAAAGATCGAAAAAAAGTTGTTCGTTCTTCCGACTTTTCGGCGTTTATGTTCTTCCGTTCAGCCATATAGATTAGTATATTTTCCAGATATTTGAATTCAAAAGGTTTGATCAGGTAGAACAAGACCCCTTGCCGGCGTACCCGGGTTTCCAGTTCCCGGGAATTATGTGCGGTCATGGCAATGACATTCAGGCCGGGATCGAGCGCCTTAAGCCGGGGGATGAGTTCATAACCCATACCGTCCGGAAGAAAAAGATCGAGCAGGATCAGGTCAAAATCGTACAACTGAATTTTTTTTATGGCTTCGGAACAAGTCGCGGCCTGTTCGGCTTTATATCCGATAGCGGCCAGGGAGCGACGCAGAACGCTTGCGACATCGGAATCGTCTTCTACGATCAAAATGTTCATGAAAAATTCCTTTAGACATGTTTTGGAGGAACCCAAAACATGCGATTACAAAAATCTTCGAAATCGATATTTTTATTAGCAAAAGTTAGGCCAGGCAAAGAATTGTTGGTTTAATAATCTGAAAATATTAAGATAAGTTTATTTCTAATCAGCCTTTTTTGAATTTTTTTATAAAAAGATGTATTGCTATCGATACATTACAATTCAAAAAAATGGATTAACTATTTGAAATTACGTCAGTAATTTCAAATGTATCTATTTCGATACGTTTTGGATCGAATCCAATCCATATTCTTTGATTTTGCGGAAAAGACTATTGCGGGTGATCTTAAGAAGAGCTGCGGTTTTTTGACGGTTCCAATTGGTTTTTTGAAGGGTCTTTAATATATACTCTCTTTCGGCGGCATTTAATATTTCTTGCAAACTTCGGAATTCCCGGTCTGTTCCGGGTGGACCTTTTGTTTTTGAATCATCAAACGATGGGTGGCCGATTTCCAACTTCCCCATATCGATATAATTGTATAAAACGTTTTTCAATTCGCGTACATTGCCGGGCCAATGATAATTCATCAAGGTTTCCATTATTTTACGAGGCACTGCATCCGGCCGCAGGGGCGGACTATGAGCGGTCAAAAAATAATTTACCAGGAGGGGAATATCTTCCGGGTGATCTCGCAGGGGCGGAATGGCAATGGGGATGGCATGCAGACGGTAAAAGAAATCGGCGCGTACGCGGCCCAAGTGCATGTCCGTGGAAAGATTGCGATTGGTGGCGGCGATGATGCGGACATTCAGAGGCCGGACGGATTCGTCGAAATCATGGAAGAGTTCTTCCTTGTTCAATAGGCGCAGAAACCGGGCTTGTAATTCCAAGCTTAATTCACCCACGATGTCCAGGAACAGAGTGCCGCCGTCAACCGCGGGCAGATTGCCCAGGTTTTTGGGCAAGGAAGCGGCGGTCGGTGAGTCCTGATTGGAGAGATTGTATTCGAGAAAATGAGGAGGGATAGCCGAACAATTTAGGACCATGAACGGTTTGTTGCTGCGTTTGCTCAGGCTATGGATGGTGCGGGCCGCCAATTCCTTGCCGCCGCCCGGGTCGCCGTAGATGATCACATTGGCATCGGAAGCGGCCGCTTTTTCAATTACTTTTTTCAGATCGATCATCAGCGGGCTTTGGCCGATGATCGGATTTAGGGTTTGGACCTTGCTCGGTCGATCAGCGGCGTTATCTTGGGATAATGGTATTTTTTCTTCAAGAACGGCTATTTTTTGAATAAGCTCGGTCCGCGATAGAAGTTCCTTCAGGCGCCCGGCAGCCAGCCGGCAGAACTTTTTTTTCTTTTGATCAAAAGGATTGATTTCTCTGGGTGGTGGTTCTTTACAACAGAATTTCAGGATACCGCGAGTGCCGTTGGTGATGATGTGATCGTAATGAAGCTTGATATTCGCTTTGCCCGGACAATCCGCGGGTTTGAAATTTTTTGTTTTCATTTCCAAACAAGCGCACATGAGGGCGGAGATCGACCAGGCCTGCGGCAAGGTCAATATGATTTCTTGAATGATGGTCTCCGGCTTTTTTTCTTGGTTTTCGATCAGGCGGCTTATGATCGTCAGGCAGTGTTCCTCTTGCAGGCGTTCCCGGAGCGTGTGTTTTAAACGCTTGAAGTTTCTTGCGATTTTTTTTAATTTGGCAAGTTTGAGCCGGTCTCTTTTGATTTTAGAATCTATTTCGTTTGTTAGAGCAGATTTAGTCATATAGGCTGAAAATATTATAATTATAGATACCATTTTTAAAAAAAATGGCGGAATGCTAAAGCTAGTTTAAAAGTTAAAAGAGAGAAATGGTTCCTATATGTTTTTGAATTTTCTTACAAAAACTCTTAATACGGGCAGGAACCATTCATGGATAAATTAATAAAAATTGGAAAAAAAGACAAGGTAAAATTGGCTAAATCCTTTTAGAATTCATTCAGACCGAGACGGAAAATCGGTTCATCATTTGCTTTTCAGATCTCAACAATCCGGGATTTCTAAAAATACATTTTATCAGCAACGGCCCTTGAGAATCGAATCATAAAATTCCAAACGGTTTATTTTTAGAAATCCCCGTGGCGATGTTTTTACGATAAGCGTTTATATTAATAAATTTTTTATCGATAATTTAAGTCGAGCAAAATCTAATGGCTTTTTAAAACAAGCCCTGGCGCCGGATTCCCGCAGCAGGGGAAGCGCTTCTTCATTTCCGGTCAGAATGACGATCGGCAGATCCGGGTGGATGGTAAGAGTGCTTTGGACTAATTCCAAGCCGTTGAGTCCGGGCATTTCATAATCCGTGATCAGGAGATCGTATGGATTAAGGGATATTTTATTGAAAGCAATCATTCCATCGGCGACCGTTTCGACTTCATAATCGTTTTTTAATGCCATAACGAGGAGGTTGCGGATATCTTCTGAATCGTCCGCGATAAGTATTTTTTTCATAAGGATAAATTCTCCCGCAAATTGAAATTTACATCTATATACAATCAAAGGTGGAATTTGGCAAGATAAAAATGCAACTATGAGATGTTAGACTTTTGAAATCGATTCGTGATAAAAAATGGGTAACAATTGAAATGTAAAACCATTATATGGGTAAGAAAAAGACATAATAATGACATTAATAAATAAAGATATTGGTCAAAAGTTACGCAACATGCGCAGGTATCTGGGGCTCACCCAAATGGAATTAGCTGAAAAAGTGGGCATCTCTTTTCAGCAAATCCAAAAATATGAAAAGGGTATCACCAATATCTCGGTTGAGCGCTTGCGGCAGGTCTCTGAAGCGCTGGGCACCCCTATGAACGTTTTTTTGGAGCCGGAGGCCGAAGTTTCCAAGATCGCCGAACCGGTAAAACCCTACGGTCCTGAAGAATCCTGGCTTGAAGCAGCCAATCCCCTTGATAAACAGGAAGCCACGCTCTTGAAGCTTTTCCGCAAAATTAACAATAAGAAAGTGCGCGAAGGGATCATCAAACAATTGCGGGGAACCGTGGAACTGGAAAAAGGTAAAAAGATCGACCCGCAAGACCCTATCGAATAATATCTTCAGGGTGCCTCTAAAAATTCGGTATTTTAATGCTTTTCAATTGCTATGTAGCTGATTTTATTAGAACGCACTTGCCGATAAAACCCATTTTTAGAGATCCCCTTCAGTAACCCTCGCTTTGTCCTGATTTTTTCAAATAAAATAAAGTCCTTTCAGGATTTTTTCGATAATGATAAAATCCTGTAAAGCCTGTTCACACGAGAGTCCCGAGTTCATGGTTATGGCATGATGTATTGCAGTCTAATCACGGGTAATTAATTTTTCTCTATTGCGAAAAACTCGGGCTCTGGTCATCCTGTCAAAAAATATTACTGGTTTAAAATATGAAAAAAATAAAAGAGATACCCGCATTTGAACGGCCTAGGGAAAAACTGACCGCCAAAGGGCCGGAAGCGTTATCGGACGTGGAATTGCTCGCCATCCTTTTAGGAAGCGGTATCCGGGGCCGGGACGTTTTTCAGGTCGCCAAGGCTATTTTAAAACAACTGGATCAAAGCAAGGACCCCATCAATGTGGCCCGGCTAAAAGAGATCGAAGGCATTGGTTTGGCCAAGGCCTGTCAAATCATGGCGGCCTTTGAACTGGCTCGCCGGCGGCTCATCAAAGACCGTATTCAAATCCGCGATGTCCGCGATGTGCTGCCGCTTATCCAGCATATTGTCGACAAAAAGCAGGAGTATTTCATCTGTTTGTCCCTGAAC
>RPPU01000207.1 GCA_003819975.1 Desulfobacteraceae bacterium | reverse complement strand
TCGTTCCTGTCGATTCGGGTGTCTTAATAACCTTAAGTGTCATATAATGGGACCTTTCTCGCCCTGCTTTGTGAGTTATAATACGGTACACTTTTTTGTCCCATTAGTATAGGCAGAGAGGGCTAAAGGCAGGCGCGGTGATATTAAAGTTTGCAAAGAAACGATTCAATGAATTTAAATATTTGCATGGTAATCTGTCGCGCCTGCCGATCTTACGATAACGTTCAGAGTGCAGATGAGTTACGGTTATAAAAACAAATTCTATTCGGGCGCGGTTATAATTAATTGTCTAATGCATATTTTGGGATAATGGGTCCATTCTTTAAAGGTTGCGGAATGAGATTTTTAAAATTATATCTAATCCTCTTTTTCTTCCTGGTTTTTGTTCTGGTTCATTGTGCCAAGGAAAAGGAAACCAATTCCGGTTCCCGGGATCCGCAATATCGGTTTACCCTGCCCAGTGAAGGGTCGTGGGTGATCTATCGAACCACCCAATATTCGGGCGGATTTGTTTCAGCCTGGCGAAGCATTTTTATTCTCCAAGGCGCACATTGGCGTCTGGAACTTGAAAAACACCGGGGGCCCGTAACCGTTGCAATCTATGACGGTCAAAAGCTTTATCTATCCCGAAAAGCAAATTTAAAACCGGAAGATCTCAATCGATTGATCTTTTACGGCCAGGCCTATCAAGCCCTTCAGCAACAATTCGTTTTTGACGCAAATGAAGAGGTGAACGGATATGCGTGCCAACGGTTCATTGGTTCGGGAACCCAGGGGACTCATGCCATGCTCTGGGTGGAAACACAGGGGCACATGATCCGCAAAGCTTTTTCCCGGCTGGAGAGCGGGGAGGCGCTTACGGAGGAATTCCTAAATTTACCGGCCGGGATTCAGATGCCGGACAATCTATTTGACCCTGAAAATTTGAACCCGGTTCTGCTCACCCAGCTTAAGAGCTGGAAGATCAAATGACCACCGATTCATATGAAAGATAAGAAGGGCGGCGCTATCACCGAACAGGAAAAGCTTACCCGGGCGACCGGGGTGGTGGGTTTTTTCACCCTTTTAAGCCGTATGCTAGGCTTGGTCCGCGATATGGTGATCGCCTATTTTTTCGGGACCGGCATGGTGGCGGACGCTTTTTTGGTCGCCTTCAGAATTCCCAATTTGTTGCGGCGTCTTTTTGCCGAAGGTTCCTTGACCATTGCTTTTATTCCGGTATTTACGGAATTGCTCAAACAAAAAGGTAAAGAAGAAGCTTTCCTCATGGCCCGGGCGGTTTTGACCCTCGTTTCATTGATCCTCGTGCTCATTACTTTATTGGGGATTATCCTGGCGCCCGGGATTGTGCGGATTTTGGCTTTCGGCTGGCATGGCTTCGCGGATAAATTAGAGCTAACGGTGCTGTTGACCCGGATCATGTTTCCTTATATTTTGATAGTCGGGTTATTGGCCGTTTTTATGGGGATTTTAAACTCCCTACGCCATTTTGCGGCACCGGCTGCGGCCCCTATTTTTTTAAATCTGGGGATTATTGCGGCGACCTTATGGTTGGCGCCCCATTTTTCGCAACCGATCATCGGGACCGCCATCGGGGTTTTGATCGGCGGTATTTTGCAGAGCGTTTTGCAGATCCCCTGGCTCCTGCGGGAAGGCTTGACTCTGTGGCCCCGTTGGCGGCCGCTGGACCCGGCCCTGAAAAAAACCGGTTTGCTTTTGCTTCCGGCGATTTTCGGGTCGGCGATTTACCAGATCAACCAAATGATCAATACTCTGTTGGCGACCCGTTTGCCGGAAGGCAGCGTGGCCTGGCTTTATTATGCCGATCGGGTGGTTGAGTTTCCCTTGGGCCTATTCGCGATCGCGATCAGCACGGCGGCTTTGCCTTCCTTAGCCAGGCAGGCAGCCGATCAGGACATGGTCCGTCTGCGCGAGACATTCGGTCACTCCCTGCGCATGACTTTTTTTATCATCCTGCCCACCATGGTCGGATTGATGGTCCTTAGAGAGCCGGTGTTCCAGATTTTATTTCAAAGAGGAGCGTTTAGCGTTCAATCCGTTAAAATGGCGGGTCAGGCTTTTTTCTGCTACTGTCTTGGACTCTGGGCTTTTGCCGGCATTAAGGTGATGGCCAACGGTTTCTACGCGCTGCAAGATACGCGCACGCCGGTTCACATTGCGACCCTGACTTTGATCGCCAATATCCTGTTCGCTTTGGTTCTAATCGGCCCTTTGAAACATGTCGGCTTGGCGCTGGCGCTCTCTTGTTCTTCAGCTTTGCAGTTTATTCTGCTGGCTTTTTACTTGCGGAAAAAGACGTCGATTTTAGTCCTCAAGCCGATTCTGATTTCAATTTCTAAAAGCTTTTGCGCAGCCCTTGTCATGGGCGGTTGTGTTTATTGGCTGTATGTCCGCTTTTGGTTAACCCGGCCTTTTTTGGTTTTTTCAAATCAGATCTTGACCTTAATCGGCTTGATTTTTAGCGGTTTGATTATATACCTGATTATGACCAAAATGATGGGTTGTCCCGAATTAAGTTTCCTGGGTGACCTTTTCCCGATCAATCGATCAAAATACAATCATTCCAAATAGTTAAGTTAAAATAGAGCTTTTTCGTTTTAGATTAAAATTTTTTTCCTCATTCAAAAAATGCCCGCCGGCAATTTTATTTTGGCACAAGCCTTGCTTTAATATTTTCATGCTATTCAATAACTTATAACTATGGGTCAGATATGAAAATCAGCGTGAAATTGATTTTAGGCGGTTTACTCATTGTATTGATTCCTCTGCTGGTTGTCGGGTTTTTAAGCATTTCCAGAGCTTCAAATGGTATTTATGACCTTGAAAAACAGCAACTTAGCGGATTAAGCAAAGTGGTGATCGACCAGATCAACAGCGATTTCGCCAATCAGACTGATTTGCTGATCAATGCCGCGTTGCGCGATTCGGTTATGAAAATGATCAGCGATGGAATCAGCGATACCGGGGTTGTAAAATTGGCGCAATTTTATCTGGATACAAAATCCACTATTTTTCATAATAAAGACGTTTATACATTTTTTTTAATCACGGATACCACGGGTAAAGTCATCGGCGATACGCATAAAGGCGCTTATCAGGGCAAAGATTTGGCCCCGGAACTCTATTTTCAAGAGGCTTTAAAAGGCAAAGCGGTTATCGGCCAAGTCAGCAAAGATGAAAAAACCGGGCAACCTTATGTGATTCTAGCGGCGCCGTTGGTCGGTAAAGGGGATAAAATCCTGGGCACCTTGATCGCGGGCTGGAACATGGATTATCTCAAGAAAAAGGTCGGTTCTCTGGCTTTAGGCAAAACCGGATATGCCTTTGCCGTTGATAAAAACGGCTTGGTGGTACTGCATCCCGATAATCAGATCATGGCGATAAAAAAGGTAGCGGACTTGCCGGGTTTCGTGGATATCGGTAAGCGCATGGCTGCTTTTGAACAGGGCATCGGTGAAGCCAAGCAGGGCGGCGATCGAAAACTGATGGTTTTTGGTCCCCTAGAAAAATCGGGTTGGGGTTTGGGATTTGTGATCTCCCAATCCGAATATATGGAACCGATCCAAAAAATGCGCAACATGATCATTTTCGTTGTTGTGCTCTCCATGATTTTGATCACGGTGATCATTTTCTCCTTTGTGCGCAGTTTTATCACCAAACCGATTAATCACATTGTGCACACCCTTTCCGATAATGCCGGCGGCTTGCTGGAGGCTTCCAATCAAGTTTCAGCCATGAGCAAGTTTTTAGCGGAAGAGGCTTCCAACCAAGAAGGATCTTTGACCAATACTTCGGCATCGGTGGAGGAGATGTCCGCCATGGTCAAGAACAATGCGGACAACTCCGAGCAAGCCAATCAGCTTTCCAGGAAAAGCCTGGATCATTTGCAGAGCGCCAACCGGGCCATGAAAGCTCTAATCCATTCCATGGAAGAGACTTCAACCGCCAGCAATAATGTGGCCAAGATCGTCAAGACCATCGACGAGATCGCTTTTCAAACCAATCTGCTGGCGTTGAATGCCGCGGTCGAGGCGGCCAGGGCAGGGGAGGCGGGAACCGGTTTTGCAGTGGTCGCGGATGAAGTGCGCACCCTGGCCATGCGTTCGGCCGAGGCTTCCCAGGAAACCCAAAAAATGATTAAAGGCATTATCCATAAAATCAGCGCTGAATCCGGGCAGGTTCGGGATACGGATGAAAAATATAAAAGCGTGGCGTTGAGCGTTCAAAAAGTGGCCGAGTTGGTTAAAGAAATTTCAGTGGCCAGCCGTGAACAAGCCGTTGGGGTCGAACAGATCAATAAAACCATCCTGGAAATGGAAAAAATGATTCAGCAGACCGCGGCCAATGCCGAGGAATCGGCGGCCACTTCAGCGGATATGAATTCGCAGGCCGAACAACTACAAACCATTGTGGCTCAACTTAATGAATTCATTAAAGGAACCAAGGATACGGTCCGGTTAAGGTGAATGGATCGATCGGCTTTTCTTATAATCCCGCCTAGTCTTAAAATCTTGTATTTAAAGCTTGATTTTAGTCAAGCCATTGTGGTATCGTTGCCCGCAATTTTTTAATCTTGTCGGTTTTAGATTGTCTAAAATTCTCAAGAATACCGAGGGTGTCATTATACCCCGATTTGCTATTTTTTTTGTGCTGTAGGCGCTTGACGATCGCATGATGAGAAACTCGGTACTCTTAATACATAAAAGGGCTAAAGCCCTTTTTTCATATCAACGAATCAGCCAATGGAAGAAATGATCCTACACTATTTTAAGGGAGAGAAGTAATGAAAGCAGTTGAAATAAAAATAGGTTATACCTTCGACGATCTGCTGCTGATCCCGTCGCGGTCCGCGGTTTTACCGGTGGATATCGATGTGAAAACCCGGCTGACCCGCCGCATCACGCTGAATATTCCCATCGTCAGCGCGGCCATGGATACGGTCACGGAAGCGGACACGGCCGTTACCATCGCCCGTCAGGGCGGATTGGGCTTTATACATAAAAACCTTAGCATTGAAAGACAAGCGTTGGAAGTAGAAAAAGTCAAAAAATCGGAAAGCGGCATGATCGTGGATCCGATTACCATCGAGCCCGACAAGAAGATAGCCGAAGTGTTGGAAATTATGAGTAAATACAAGATTTCCGGCGTACCGGTGGTTAAAAAGGGTAATCTGGTCGGGATCATCACCAATCGTGATCTGCGTTTTGAAACCAACCTGAACCAGACCGTCGCCTCGGTCATGACTCATGAAAACCTGGCCACCGCCCGGGTGGGTATTACCCTGGAAGAATCCAAAGCGATCCTGCATGAAAGGCGCATTGAAAAACTTTTGGTGGTGGACGACCAGGGCAAATTGAAGGGGTTAATTACCATCAAAGACATTGAAAAAATAAAAAAATTTCCTTTTTCGTGCAAGGATAATTTTGGCCGCTTGCGGGTGGGGGCCGCGGTTGGGATCACCGCCGATATGCTGGAACGGGTCCGGAAACTTATTGAAGTCAATGTCGATGTGATTGTGGTCGATACGGCCCATGGACATTCAGAAAACGTCATTAAGGCAGTAGAACGAATCAGAAAGCAGTACCCCGACCTGGACCTGGTGGCCGGCAATGTGGCCACCCCGGAAGCCGTGCGTTGTTTGATCGAAGCCGGCGCCGACGCGGTCAAAGTCGGCGTAGGTCCCGGTTCGATTTGCACGACGCGAGTCATTGCCGGCATCGGCGTACCGCAGATGAGCGCCATTATGGAATGCGCGGAAGAGGCCCACAAGCGGGATATCCCCATTATCGCCGACGGCGGCATTAAATACAGCGGCGACATTACCAAAGCCATTGCCGGCGGCGCCGATACGGTTATGATCGGCAGTCTGTTTGCCGGGACCGAGGAAAGCCCGGGTGAAACCATTTTATTTCAAGGGCGGACCTACAAAGTCTACCGCGGCATGGGCTCGATCGAGGCCATGAAAGAAGGCAGTAAAGACCGCTATTTTCAGGAACAAGTGGAAGATGATAAAAAACTGGTCCCGGAAGGCATTGTGGGACGGGTGCCCTACCGCGGTCAACTTGCGGATACGGTTTATCAAATGGTGGGCGGTCTTAAAGCGGGCATGGGGTATCTGGGATGCGCCAATATCCCGGAGTTGCAGAGCAAACCGAGCTTCGTAAAGATCACGCCGGCCGGCTTGAAGGAAAGTCATGTGCATGATGTGATCATCATTAAAGAAGCTCCCAATTATATGGTTGAATAATGACAAACGATATTTATCAAGAGAAGATTCTTATTCTGGATTTCGGGGCCCAATACGCTCAATTGATCGCCCGTCGGGTACGCGAAGCGCAAATCTATTGCGAAATCCATCCTTTTCATATGAGCATTGAAAAAATAAAAGCTTTTGCTCCCAAGGGAATTATTTTATCGGGTGGTCCCGCCAGTATTTACGCCGAAAAGGCCCCTTTGGCCGATCAGGCTCTTTTGGATCTCAATGTGCCGATACTCGGGATCTGCTATGGGATGCAATACCTGACCTATGTTTTGGGCGGAAAAGTAGCGCGGGCGCAGGACCGGGAATTCGGCTCGGCCGCCATCACGGTTCAAGATAATCAAGATTTATTCTACGGTTTTGATAAAGATGAAAGCGCGTCCGTGTGGATGAGTCATGGCGATCGTATCGATCAAGTGCCGGACGGATTCATGGTCCTGGCCGATAGTAAAAACAGCCCGATCGCGGCCATGGCCGACCGGAAGCGAAAATTTTTCGGGGTTCAATTTCATCCCGAGGTGGTTCATACGCCGCAAGGAATGAAGATTTTTAAAAATTTTCTTTTTCAAATTTGCGCTTGTCGACCCGCGTGGAACATGAGTTCTTTTGTGAACAGGACCATCCGGCAGCTCAGACAAACAGTCGGCGCGGAACGGGTCATTTGCGGGTTGTCCGGCGGCGTGGATTCTTCCGTGGTGGCGGTTCTGCTGCATCAGGCGATCGAGGGGCGCCTCTCCTGCATTTTGGTGGATAACGGCCTTTTACGTCGGGATGAAGCCCGGGAAGTCATGGCTCTTTTTAAAGAACACTACCGGATGGATGTTCACCTGGTGGATGCTTCCGCCCACTTCCTGCACTGTTTGGAAGGCATTACCGATCCGGAGCAGAAAAGAAAAATAATCGGCCGGGAATTTATAACTATTTTCGAGAAAAAGGCCAGGGAACTAGGTCAGGCAAAATTTTTAGCCCAAGGGACTCTTTATCCCGATGTCATTGAAAGCGTTTCATTCAAAGGACCGTCAGCCACGATTAAGACCCATCACAATGTGGGCGGTTTACCGGAGATCATGAAACTGGAGCTGATCGAGCCTTTGCGCGAATTATTCAAAGATGAAGTGCGCCAAGTGGGAAAGGAGCTGAATCTGCCGCAGGAACTCATTCAGCGTCAGCCTTTTCCCGGTCCCGGGTTGGCGGTACGTATTTTGGGCGAAGTGACGCCGGAGCGCTTGGAGCTCCTCCGGTCGGCCGACTTTATTTTATTGGAAGAAATCCGCCGGGCCGGTTTATATGAAAAAGTTTGGCAGTCTTTTGCAGTCTTGTTACCGGTCCGAACCGTCGGCGTCATGGGCGATGAACGGACCTATGAAGATGTGATCGCTTTGCGGATTGTGGACAGTCAGGACGCCATGACCGCGGATTGGACCCGGGTGCCCTATGAAATTTTGGCTCTGATTTCCTAATCGCATCATCAACCAGGTGCGCGGAGTCAAC
>RPPU01000206.1 GCA_003819975.1 Desulfobacteraceae bacterium | reverse complement strand
CCTTCCCCCCACATTGACAACCCCTTCCCCTTCCTATATTCTTGAATCATGGCGCTTATATTCAAAGCAAACTCGATCGCCCTATATGAAGCCTGGTATCGATCCACTTCAGGCAAAGCCATGGAAAAAATGGTGGACCATTCTTTCCACACTTTGTTGGACACCAAGCCCGGTGAAAGGGTTCTGGATATCGGTTGCGGACTGGGCAACCATTTGATTTTACTAAGCCGTTTGGGCCTGAACATCAGCGGCTTGGATGCTTCGCCCTTGGCCATTGAACAGGCCCGCCAACGCCTGGGCCATGCCTGCGATCTGCGCATCGGCTCGGCTGAAGACCTGCCCTATGACGACAATGAATTTGACCTGGCGGTCATGGTCCATACCCTTGAATTTCTCGACGATCCCTTGGAAGCCGTCAAAGAGGCCACGCGCGTGGCTCGCCGTGGAATCTTCATCGGCCTGTTAAATAGTTTTTCCTGGTCATGCCTGAGCAATAAATTCAGGGGAATTTTTCGCGACTCGCCCTTGAATCGGGCCAAATATTATAACCTCCTGCAAATCAAATATCTGCTCTCCGCTACTCTGGGCAATGTGCCCATCCAATGGGTTTGCAATCAAAATTGGCCTTCCTATTACAGCCGTTTGGGCGATCGCCTGTCCGACTCCAAAAAAATGCAGCATTGCCCCTTTGGCATGTATTTGGGGCTTTACGCGCCTCTGCATCCCAGGGTGAAAACTCTTTTGCATCCTTTAAGGATCAAGATGAAAAAAGCGCCCCAATCCCTGGCCAACGGTATTTCCAGGGACAAAGCTGATTTAGGATTTTAAATGAAAGAAGCTTATCTGTATGAAAAACTCGAGGAACAGAAGGTGCGCTGCGGACTTTGCAGCCACAACTGCCTGATCAAGCCGGGCGCCAAAGGCATCTGCCGGGTGCGTGAAAACCGGGACGGCACCCTGGTCAGCCTGGTTTATGACAAGATCATCGCCCGCCATTTGGACCCCATTGAAAAAAAACCTCTCTTTCACTTTTTGCCCGGCAGTACTTCTTATTCCATTGCCACGCCCGGCTGCAACCTGAAATGCCGCTTTTGCCAGAACGCCGATATCTCGCAGATGCCGGCCGATGCCGGTCAAATCGTCGGGGAAGCCCGGACGCCCGCCGAACTGGTTCGGGAAGCCCTGGCCCAACAAGCCGCCTCCATTTCGTATACCTATACCGAACCCACCATATACTTTGAATTGGCGCACGATACTTCCCGCCTGGCCGCGACCAAAGGGCTCAAAAATGTTTTCGTCTCCAACGGGTTCATGACTCGGGCTTGTTTGGAAATGATCCACCCCGATCTGCATGCCGCCAATGTGGATTTGAAATCGTTCAGCGAACGGTTCTATAAGGAAACCTGCGGCGCCCGCCTGGCCCCGGTGCTGGAGACGCTGCAAACCATGAAGAAGTTGGGGATCTGGCTGGAAGTCACAACTCTTTTAATTCCCGGCCTGAACGACTCCCCGGAAGAGTTGCGCGACCTGGCCCGGTTCCTGGCGGCGTTGGACAAAGGCATCCCCTGGCATATCAGCCGCTTTCATCCCATGTATCGTCTGCAAGACATCGCCGCGACCGCCCCGGACGGCATCCACCGCGCCCGCGACATCGGTCTGGAACAAGGATTACAATTCGTCTACAGCGGCAACCTGCCGGGCGACAAAGGCGAGAACACTTTTTGCCCCGCCTGTAAAACACTCCTGATCGAGCGCTACGGCTTTCTGGTACGCCGAAACAAGATCAAGGATGGTCACTGTTTCCAATGCGGGGTTGCCATCCCAGGGGTATGGGAGTAAAAATTTCAGACAGGATTAACAGGATTTTATTTTTCCCGATTTAAACGAACCCTTACCGTTTTATGATTTGTCCATTCTGAGTTATTAGATATTTTATGGTGGTTATATTTCCAGGTATCTGAGTTGCATTTTCTAAATTATCTTCGTGTGATTGATTTTCCTGTATTTCAGTCTCTATATTTAATTGATCATCAATTTTTACTATTGAAGTGACAACGGATGACAAATCACCGGCATACACGGCGATACGTTCAGTTGAGATCATTTTTCCATCTAAACCATACGTTCTTACACCAAGTTGCACCCCCGCCCAATGTACTCCATATAACACGGCAACAAATTGCGCATTGGAGTAAATTTGATCTATCGCTTGGATGTCGGGACAGCACATATCAAAATATTTTTTCACATAATATATTGGGATCCGTTTTGAATAATCCTCGCCATACTTCTCAGTATTAATGATAATCGGCAATTTTGCATGGTGAAACAGCTTAAGAAAATCCGCAAATCGTATTTTCTCTGGATTTTCAAGCATCATTATGAAATTTAAATTCTTTTGGTCGATCTCGGTTAATTTAATAGTCTTAGAAATGGGTTTATACCAACTTCGTGCCATAAAAAAAGTCTCTATTTCCCTTTTTTTAAAAATATAACCATGCCTGGCAAAAATGGTATTTCTCAATATATTTAACTCAGCCTTCGATAATTCGCTAACATAATATTCTTCGCTTCCTTCAAGCAAAAAGGGATTTTGAGCGAATTTATCTATGAAACGTATGAACGATTGGTCAGGCTGGGCAAAACTTATACTTACAAATGAAAGAAAGCTGAAAATGATTAGCAAAATCTTATTAAGCATACTCTTTCCCCCATTGGACCTAAAAGGATGAAACGGCCGTAACTAAAGCACCCATTTTTTTCTATCCGGAATCCACTTTAACCAATGCCCGGAAACTTGGATTCCGGCCCAAACCGTTGCCGGAATGAAGTAGAATCATGTCAATTTTTTTTAATTCTAACTACCTTCTTAGAGCGTTGTCTTCTATGTCGTGTCCCGGCCGACGCTTAAGTATTTAGTCCCCCACATATCTTATCCCGGCAATCCTTGCCGGAATTCAGGTTTTTTGATCTTACGCTTTTCAGGATTAAAAAACCTTATTTGTAAAAAACCATTTTTAAAAACAACGCCTGCGCCGGCGCTTTGATGCCGGCCACACGCCGGTCATGGGCCTCCATGATTTCCCGGAATTGCGCTACGCTGATCTTGCCCTTGCCGACCCCCACCAAGGTGCCCACGATATTGCGCACCATATGTCTTAAAAAACCGTCGGCCTGAAAAGTGAAGACCAAAAAACCGTCTTCGCGTTGTTCCAATTCGGCCCGAAGCATGTCGCGCACCGGATTGATATTTTCGCTGCGGGCCGACCGGAAGGACGAAAAATCATGTTTGCCGAGCAAGAGCGAGAGACAAGCTGAAATGCCCGCACGGTCCAGTTGCGGAATAATATGCCAGACATAATGGCGTAAAAAAATATCCGGGTCTTCCCGGTTTAAAATGCGGTATTCATAAATCTTGCTCTGTACGTCATAGCGGGCATGAAAAGCAAGCGGCACCTCTTCAGCCTGTCGCACGCGGATATCGCGCGGTAAAACGGAATTCAAGGCTTTCTTGATTATGACCGGTTCCAAAGTAGTTTGGGCCTTGAAATGACAAACCTGGTGCAAGGCATGCACCCCGGTATCGGTGCGGCCGGAACCGATTACGGTCGTTTTATGCCCCATTATTTGTTGCAGACTATCTTCCAGGACTTGCTGGATGGTCGGTTTGGCTAATTGGCGTTGCCAGCCTTCATAGGCGCGACCGTCATAAGCCAGGATTAGCTTGATGTTTTTCTGATCCATTTTAAGCTTATTATCTCAAATATATCGACAAAAGATTATCCATAGGATTTAAAGAGTTTTAGACAGGATAAACAGGATAAAAATCTTTATTTTTAATTTTATTTTATCTTATTCCGGCAATCCTTGCCGGAATTGATGTTTTTTCGATCCTATGCCTTTCAGGATCGAAAAAACATTAAAAAAGGGGAAGCCTTGACCGGCTTCCCCCTATAATAAACAAAAGGAATAAGTTCGGGAAAAAATTCTAACGCTTAGAATATTGGAACCGAGCGCGGGCCGATTTTAGACCATATTTCTTTCGCTCCTTCGCTCTGGAATCCCGGGTCAGAAAGGAAACCTTTTTCAAAGTCGGACGCAATTCAGGGCTAATGCCTATCAAGGCGCGACTGATACCATGCCGGATGGCGCCGGCCTGACCCGAAATACCGCCGCCTTTCACAGTGATATAAACGTCATATTTTTCTAAGGTCTCGGTCAAAACCATAGGCTGTCTAATGACCAATTTGTCGGTCTCCCGGGTAATGTATTCATCCATGGGTTTGTGATTGATCACGATCCGGCCGGTGCCTGGTTTGAGCCAGACGCGGGCAATTGCCGTCTTTCTTTTGCCAACAGTTTGCATTTTAGTTTCAGCCATTTATATCTCCAATTTATCAGGGTTTTGGGCAGTATGCGGGTGTTCCGGACCGGCATAAATTTTAAGTTTTTTCAATTGGCGCCGGCCCAGGATATTTTTAGGCAGCATGCCCCTGACCGCGAATTTCAAAACATCTTCCGGCTTTTTTGCCAATAATTTGCGGGCCGAGATCTTTTTCAACCCGCCGATATAACCGGTATGATGATAATAAAATTTTTCATCCAGCTTGGAACCGGTCATGCTGACCTTTTCAGCGTTAATTACGACAATATAGTCGCCTGTATCCGCATGTGGGGTGAAAATCGGTTTATGTTTGCCTCTCAAATAAACCGCAATTTTTCCGGCTAATCGGCCCAGGATCTGATTTTCAGCATCAATCAGAAACCATTTTTTATCGACCTCTTGTTCCTTGGCTACAAATGTCTTCATGGGATTTGTTCCTTAGCTTAAAAAAATTAAAAAGGTATTTTTAATAGATCGATCCCCGGCTGTCAAGCTATTTTTATAAGAAATGATGTTGACAAACTCCGGGATCATTGGTAAAAAATGGACAATTTTGCGCCCGTAGCTCAGCTGGATAGAGCGCCGGGCTTCGAACCCGTAGGCCGCAGGTTCGAATCCTGCCGGGCGCACTTTTTATTTTTTTTGTTAAATAGCCTATCTGTTTTTGGGCCTGTAGCTCAGTTGGTAGAGCAGTTGACTCTTAATCAATTGGCCGAAAGTTCGAGTCTTTCCAGGCCCACCAAACAACGTAAAATCAAGAGGTTAGGCATGTTTGCCAGCCTCTTTTTTTTATCTGCAATTTACTTTCAGTTTCCTTCTCCCTGATTTATAATGATTAATAGCGAATATTTAGCATTTTTTCATCAAATATTTATTTATTTGTCTTGGGAGGACGGTTTTCACATAAGAAATCCATATTATGTGCGGAAGCCATGGCGCAATACTATATATTGCACTGAACCCATAAATTCGATATACCTTAATCGATTACAGAGCTATAAAGGGTAAAAAAAATATCCGGCTCTGAATAGCAATCATTCACTAAGGGATAAATCAACCGCACCGACCTATGGATTTTCTCCATTCCATTTTTCCGAATATTCAGCATCTTGGTTTATGGGGCTATTGGATCGTATTCCTGGTTGCCTTTCTTGAATCCCTGGTTTTGGTGGGTTCGATTTTACCCGGCTCCACTTTGATCATCTTTGCCGGCTTTTTATCCGCCCATGGTTATCTGGACATCGGCGATTTGATCTGGTTTGCCGCCATCGGCGCCATCCTGGGTGACGGGTTGAGCTTCTACCTCGGCAGTCAAAGCACGCGCTTCTTTCATCTTGAAAATAAGGTGCTTAAACTCAAGCATTTGCAACGCGGACAGGTTTTTTTTCAAAAACACGGCAACAAAAGCATTCTCCTGGCCAGATTCATCGGCCCCATCCGGTCCATTGTCCCGTTCATTGCCGGTTTGTTTAAAATGAAAAAAGGACCCTATCTTTTCTGGAACGTGACCAGCGCCCTGCTCTGGGCGCCCGCTTATCTGTTCTTGGGATTTTTTTTCGGCGGCTCCCTTAAAACCATCGAACTCTGGTCGACCCGTTTCGGCATTTTTCTCCTTTTTCTGTTTCTCCTCTTTTTACTTATCTGGATTTTGGTAAAAAAAAGCGGCCCTTTTTTCACGTCACTAAAATCAATGCTCGTCGCCCTTAAAGAGTCGATCAGGCGCCGACCGATCGTGCAACGTTGGGCGACAAACCATCCCGCCCTTTTCTATTTTTTGAGCGGCCGCTTGAACAAAAATAAATTTTCCGGGTTGCCCCTGACCCTGCTTTTCATTGCTTTTATTTATATTTTTTCGGTTTTTCAGGGCACCATTCAGGATGTGATCAACTTCCGGGATATCGTCTCGATCGATACCGCGGTTGCGAACCTTTTGTATTCTTTTCGCGACCCGGACCTCATCAAGATCTTTCTGTGGATTTCGCTTCTGCTGGACTGGAAGATGATTATCGCTTCCGTGTCGGTTGTTTCCCTGCTTTGCTGGTTGTGGCGCAGGCGGGGATACCTGCTCCCTTTCTGGATTGTTATCGGCGGTGCGGAGCTTTTTAATTTTATAGGCAAGCTGACCGTGCACCGGTTGCGACCGGAAGTCGCTTTTTATACGGAAACCACTTTCTCCTTTCCCAGCGGTCATGCCGCCATGGCCGTGGCCTTGTTCGGCTTCGGCACCTATATCCTTTTTCGTGAAATTAAAAACTGGAAATATAAAATCAACATCCTGTTTTTCAGCGTGACCCTTATCCTTCTAATGGGCCTGAGCCGGCTTTACCTGGGTGTTCATTTTCTTAGCGATGTATGGGGCGGGTATTTGTTGGGACTGCTCTGGTTGATCATCGGTATCAGTATTTCGGAATTGCTGGTTCATCGGCAGGTCAAACGTTCATCCGTCATTTTTACGCTGCGCATGAAAGTCGCTTCAGTGCTTATTTTTATCGCTCAATTGATTTTTTACTTCGGGATAGGCCTGCACTATCACCCGGCGCTTAATCTTTTTAAAGACGAATCGCCCTTTGTTATTTCCCAAGACACCTTGACCGTTTTCCGCGCTAAAAACCTGCCCCAATATACGGAAACCCTTTTTGGGGAAAGGCACATACCCCTCAATTTCATGATTATTGCAAAAGATGACGACCAATTGATCGCTGTCATGCAAAAGGCAGGTTGGTATTTGGCGGATCGGACCGATTATGCTTCTCTGGCCCATCTGGCGAAATCGGCCCTGCTTCATGAAAGATACCCCACGGCTCCTATGACTCCTTTTTTTTGGAATACCAAGGTCCAGGACTTGGGTTTTGAAAAACCGATCGATACCCAACGCTTCCGCCGTAAACACCGCGCCCGGTTCTGGCGGACTTCGCTTGAAGTATTCAGCCTGGGTCGCGTTTATGTCGGCATGGTCAGCCGCGATCAAAACATTAAATGGCTTATCACCCACGTCGTTGATCCCGATATCGACACGGAACGGGAATTTCTGTTTGAGAGCCTCCATAACAGCGGAGGAGTCCTGGACTTCCGTAAAGAACCATTTGTGGAATCGATTTACGAAACGAATGACTCTGATGGTCGATTTTTTACGGACGGAAACTTATACTGGCTGGTTTTGAAATAACCCTGCGCTCCGGGAGATTGGTTTCCGCTTTGCAAACCAACCCACCCGGGTGCGGTCGTTAACCGAGATGGACTCGGCCGATCATAATGGACCTTTATCTACACTCTTTCCTCCGACAAAAAACAACGCTTAAAAACATCTTCATATGCCGGAAGCGCCCGTTTCAGTCTCAAAGCCTGTGCCAGCGTGAACCAACCCAGGGTGCTGTGCTCGTGCGGCTGGCGG
>RPPU01000205.1 GCA_003819975.1 Desulfobacteraceae bacterium | reverse complement strand
GAGCATTCCACGACCGTGCTGATCACCGGTGAAAGCGGCACGGGCAAAGAATTGATCGCCAAAGCGATTCATGCCGGCGGCAATCGGGCCCAGGGGCCGCTTGTCTCCATCAATTGCGGCGGCATACCGGAAACTCTTTTGGAAAGCGAGTTTTTCGGTTATAAAAAAGGCGCTTTCACGGACGCGGTCCGGGACAAGCAGGGTCGTTTTGAAGAAGCCGACAACGGCACCCTGTTTTTGGATGAAATCGGCGAGTTGCCCCTCTCCTTGCAGGTCAAGCTGTTGCGGGTACTGCAAAATCAGGAAGTAACCCCTTTGGGTGGAATGGGTTCCCGAAAAATCGACGTCCGCATCATTGCCGCCACATCTAAGAATTTAAAACAAGAGGTCGAAGCGGGCCGATTCCGCGAAGATCTGTTTTATCGCATTCACGTGATGGCGATCCATCTGCCGTCTTTACGCGACAGACGGAGCGATATCCCCTTGTTGGCCAAGCATTTCATCGATCGGTTCAACAAAAAGCTGGGCAAGAACATTGAGGCGGTCTCTTCCGAGGCGTTGCCGCATTTGGTCGGTTATGCTTGGCCGGGTAACATCCGGGAACTCGAGAATGTTGTCGAGCGGGCCATGCTTTTGGCGCGTGATAAATGGATCACGCCGGATGAATTGCCGCCGGCGATTATGTTGGACCAGGGCTTGGGTCTGACTTCCAAACCGGAAGATACGCTATCCATAAAAAAAGCCGGCCGCAGGCTTGAAAAAGAGCTGATCGAAAAAGCACTCAAGCTGACCGAGGGCAACCGTTCGCAGGCCGCCAAAATTCTCGAGGTCAGCCGGCCCATGCTTTTAGCCAAAATCAAGGCTTATCATCTGGACAAAAAATAAAGAGAAAAGATTTCACCACCAAGGACGTAATTTCAAAACCGAAATTACTCCAGTGACACCAAGACACGAAGTTTTTTATAAATATAATCATACTTCGTGCCTTAGTGTCTTCGTGGGTAATCTTCAGAAGCTTACGTTGCCCGGCGTGCGCGGGAACGGGATCACGTCGCGGATATTGGCCATGCCGGTCACGAACCGGATCATGCGTTCAAAGCCCAGGCCGAAACCGGCATGCGGTACGCTGCCGAACTTGCGCAATTCCAGATACCACCAATAATCGGCCGGGTTCAAGCCGGTTTCTTTGATGCGGGTCAGCAAAGTGTCATGGTCGTCTTCACGCTGGCTGCCGCCGATGATTTCGCCGATTTTGGGAACCAGCACATCCATGGCCCGCACGGTTTTGCCGTCTTGGTTCAACTTCATGTAAAAGGCCTTGATCTCCCGGGGATAATCGGTCAATACAATGGGTTGCTTGAAAACCTCTTCGCACAAATAGCGTTCATGCTCGGACTGCAGGTCGATGCCCCATTTGACCGGGAATTCAAAGGTATGTTTGGATTCGGTAAGGATTTTGACGGCTTCGGTATAGGTCAGGCGTTCGAAGTCTTTTTTAACCAGCTGTTCCAGGGTTTCCAATAGGGAGTTGTCGATAAAACGGTTGAAGAATTCCATGTCTTCGCGGCAGTGTTCCAGAACATAGGCAAAGATATATTTCAGAAAGGCCACGGCGGTCTCGACATTGCCGTCCAGGTCGCAGAAAGCCATCTCCGGTTCGATCATCCAGAACTCGGCCAGGTGCCGGGGGGTGTTGGAATTTTCAGCCCGGAAAGTGGGGCCGAAAGTATAGATATCGCCCAGAGCCAGGGCATAGGTTTCGCCTTCGAGCTGACCGCTGACGGTCAGATTGGCCGGCCCGCCGAAGAAGTCCCGGGTGAAATCAATCCGGCCTTCCTTAAGCGGCGGATGCAGGAGGTCCAGGGTCGTGACTTTGAACATCTCGCCGGCGCCTTCGGCGTCGCTGCCGGTGATGATCGGCGTGTGGACATAATAAAAACCCCGCTCCTGGAAAAAGGAGTGGATGGCGTAACTCATGGCATTGCGGATGCGGGCCACGGCGCCGAAGGTGTTGGTCCGCGGACGCAGATGAGCGATGGTGCGCAAGAATTCGTAGGAATGGCGTTTTTTCTGCAAAGGATAGGTCTCGGGATCGGCCCAACCCAGGACTTGGATTTTTTCCGCGGTCAGTTCCACTTTTTGGCCTTTGGCCGGCGAAGCGACCACGGTCCCTTCCACCACCAGGGAGCACCCGGTCTGAAGTTTTATGATTTCGGTTTCATAATTCGGGAGATCCTGTTTTGCAATCACCTGCAAATTGCTCAAACAGGAGCCGTCATTCACTTCAATAAAGGTGAAACCGCCCTTGGAGTCTCTTTTTGTCCGCACCCAGCCCATGACTAAAGCTGTGCTGCCGACGTTTTCTGTTTTTAGAACCTGGTCAATTTTTATTCTTTTCAATTTTCAATCCTCTTTCTATAGCCTTGATCGGAAATGGCTTGATGAATGGTTTGTGGCAAACTTTAGAATGTGGAATGTTGTTTTTTACAGTCCGTAGGGTTTATGCGTCCCTGCCGGGATTTTGCCGGTAGGGACAAGGCCGCTCCTTTTTGCATATGGGCAGGATCGAACAGGGACTGACGGTATGCATCTCGATTTACATTCAACAAAAAAAACATCATGAATCGTCCTTTTTAAGCTTTATTTACTCCCGCAACAGCGGGAGCATCTTTTGGACCCGCTGCAACATTTCCGGATCTTTTGCAAACGGGGCTGCGCCTTCGCGATCGGCAGCCAGGAGTCGTTCGGAAAAAGGCAAAAAATCCCAAAAAGCCATTTCCGGCAAATGGGTCAAAATAAATTCCCGGTCTTCAGCATTACGGACTTTATTGGCGATCAGGGCGACTTTTTTCAAACCGAGATCTTGAGCCAGGCCCAGGATCTGCCGGGCCGTTTCCAGGCTGCGCAGGCCCGGCTCCACCACGATGATCAAGCGGTCCACGGCCGCGGCTGTACCGCGGCCCAAATGTTCGAGGCCGGCTTCCATATCGAGAACCACTGCTTCATTACGGTCCAAGATCAAATGGCGCACCAGGTTTTTAAGCAACGTGCTTTCCGGGCAAATACACCCGGTTCCGCCTTTTTGCACGCCGCCCAGGACCATCAAGCGGATACCATCCTTTTGCAGGGCTAATTTTTGCGGCAAGTCTTCCACCCGGGGGTTCAACTTAAAAAAGGAACCGCCCCCGGATTGACTTTCGGTCCGTTCCGCAATCAGTTCCCGCATCCGGGCAATCGGGGTTATGCGATCCATCCCGGTCATGCCCAGGGCGCGACCCAGATGGGCGGCCGGGTCCGCGTCAATGGCCAAGACCTGCACGGCATCATCGGCTAAAGCTTTTATCAATAAAGCGGCCAGGGTAGTTTTACCGACCCCCCCTTTACCGCTGACGGCAATTTTCATAAACGTGCTCGTTTCTTATGCCGGACCGATAAAATATCGATAAGAAAAAAATGAACCGGCTTGCCATCCTGTTGATCTATTCCGGCGCTTTAGTCCGCCTTCGCAAAGCCTGCGGCGTGACAAGCCGGAATGCATGTTCCGGCTCAAACCTTTGCCGGAATGACGTTTTTTATCGATCCCATATTTTTCAGGAATCGATAAAACATTTAGCCATTAATCGGATTTTTCGCAAGTAATTTTTAAAATTCGGTTAAAAACCCTTAAAAAATGGCCGTGGAATTGCAACCCAACCCATATAACCCGCTTGACTATCCTTATTAAATGGATTATGAAAGGACACTTTAAAATCAACGCTCCCTTGGGGAGACCTGAAGTCGGATAAAAGAAAAGGATAAGAAAATGTACACTGCCGGTGATCTACGAAAAGGGATAAAAATTCAGATCGATAATGATCCTTATGTGATCATAGATTTTCAATTTGTGAAACCGGGTAAAGGCCAGGCTCTTTACCGCTGTAAAATGCGCAATATGATCAGCGGCGCGATCCTGGACCGCACCTATCGTTCCGGCGATACCTTTTCGCCCGCGGACATGCAACAACGCAAAATGCAATTCCTTTACAATCAGGAAAAAGAATATCACTTCATGGATGTGAACAACTATGAACAGATCATGCTCACCGAGGAACAAGTAGGCGATGCCAAGAATTACCTGATCGACAATATGGAAGCAGAGGTTCTGCTTTACAATGATCTGGCCATCGGTCTTACCCTGCCTAATTTCGTGGAATTGCGCATCGTGAAAGCCGAGCCCTGGGCCAAAGGCGACTCCGTGGCCGGCGACAGCAAACCGGTTACGCTGGAAACCGGGTATGTGGTGCGCGTGCCGCCTTTTGTCGAAGAAGGGACCAAGATCCAGGTCGATACCCGTACCGGTGAGTATGTCACCCGCGTCAAAGGATAACCGGTCGTTGATCGAATCGGGCCTGGCCGGCAAGCAATTTTGCCTGGGGTTGCGGGCCGGAATCATCCAAATCATCCGTCAATTTTTTATTGCAAGGGGTTACCTCGAAGTGGAAACCCCTTTTTTAATTCCGGCGCCGGCTCCGGAAGCCCATATTGACGCTTTGCCGGCCGGACTCGGTTTTTTACACCCCTCGCCGGAACTGTGCATGAAGCGCCTGGTTTGCGCCGGCTATACCAAAATTTTTCAAATCTGCCATTGTTTTCGTCAGGCCGAAAGAGGCGCCCGGCATTTGCCCGAGTTTACCCTGCTGGAGTGGTACCAGGCTCATCAGGATTATCTGGCTTTGATGGATGAATGCGAGGAGTTGTTTGTTTTTATAAGCCGGGAACTGGGTCGGGGCGCGGAATTGATTTATCAAGGCCAAACCATCCGTTTGCAGAGGCCTTGGGAACGGCTGACGGTCAGTGCGGCGTTTGCGCAATATACAGACCTGGATCCGGCAACCGCCCTGGCGCAAGACCGGTTTGACGAACTCATGGTCACCTGCATTGAACCGCGCTTGGGGCAAAACCGCCCGACCTTTCTAAAGGATTATCCGGCTTCTCTGGCGGCTCTGGCGCGCCTCCATCAGGAGACCCCGGGTGTGGCTGAGCGTTTTGAACTTTATGTGGCCGGGTTGGAGCTGGCCAATGCTTTTTCAGAATTGATTGACCCTGGGGAACAGGCGCAGCGCTTTAAGAAAGAGCAAGCGCAAAGGGCGGCGCAACATAAGACCGTTTATCCCTGGCCGCGGAAGTTTATCGAGGCTTTGGCGGACATGCCGCCCTGCGCCGGCATCGCCTTGGGCGTCGACCGTTTGGTGATGCTCTTCGCCGACCAGCCCCAAATTGACGCCGTGGTCGCCTTCACGCCGGAAGAACTGTAGGAATATTTCACCACAGAGGACGTCATTTCAGAAGACTCTGAAATGACTCCAGCGGCACAGAGGGCACAGAGATCAATTTTTATTTTTCATTTTTTCTGAGAAAAGAAAAAATGAAAATCAATCCGCTCTGCGAGGCGGAAGATGCTTATCATGAACCTTCAACCCGGACAATAAATTACAGAGTTTATTTGTCCCTGTCTTCCTCTCAAAGACAGGGACAAAAGAAATCTCTCTGCGATCTCTGTGCCTCTGTGGTGAATTTCTTCTTACTCGACCACTTCCAGTAAATCCAACTCGCTTTTCTTGAGCGCCTTGATCTTATCCCGCAGGCGCGCGGCTTCTTCGAAGTCGAGTTTCTTGGCCGCGGCCAACATCTTCTTCTCCAGTTCCTTAAGCATGGCTGCCCATACTTTCGGTTCCATGTAAGCGGGCAGCTCTTCAGCCACTTTGGGCACGGTGACATAATCGGCTTCATAGGCCGAGCTCAGAATGTCGTCGATTTTTTTGCGGATCGATTCGGGCGTGATTTGGTTCAGCCGGTTATATTGGGCCTGGAGCAGGCGCCGGCGATCGCATTCCGCCATGGCGCGGCGCATGGATTGGGTGATTTGATCGGCATAAAAAATGACCGTGCCGCCGATATGGCGGGCGGCCCGGCCGCAGGTCTGGATCAGGGAACGCTCGGAACGCAAAAATCCTTCTTTGTCCGCATCCAGAATGGCCACCAGGGACACTTCGGGGATATCGAGGCCTTCCCGTAAAAGGTTGATCCCCACCAACACATCGAAGATCCCGAGACGCAGATCGCGGATGATCTCCATGCGTTCCACGGTTTTGATGTCGGAATGCAGGTAACGTACTTTCAGGCCAAGCTCCGAGTAGTAGTCGGTCAGGCTTTCGGCCAGGCGCTTGGTCAGGGTCGTGACCAGCACCCGCTCCCCGCGGGCGGTGCGTTCGCGGATGCGGTCCAGCAGGTCGTCCACTTGGTTGCCGGCCGGCACCACGATGATCTCCGGATCCAGCAGCCCGGTGGGCCGGATGATTTGTTCGGCAATGCGTTCGGCCCTTTCCAGTTCATAAGGCCCGGGCGTGGCCGAGACATAGAGGATCTGCCCGACTTTGGCGCTGAATTCCTGAAAACGCAGGGGACGGTTGTCCAGGGCCGAGGGCAGGCGGAAGCCGTATTCAACCAGGGTGCGTTTGCGCGAAAAATCGCCGTTGTACATTCCGTTCAACTGCGGCACCGTGATATGGCTTTCATCCAGCATCACCAGATAGCCTTTGGGAAAATAGTCCAGGAGCGTAGGCGGCGGTTCGCCCTGGGCCCGGCCGGTGAGGTGGCGAGAGTAGTTTTCGATGCCGTGACAATAACCCATCTCGATCATCATCTCCAGGTCGAAGAGGGTGCGTTCATCGATGCGTTGGGCCTCGATCAGCTTGTTGTTCTTGCGGAAAAATTCAATACGATCGATCAACTCGGCTTTGACGGCGGAGATGGCTTTTTCACGGATGACGGTGGTGGTCACGTAATGGGTGGCCGGGTAAATGGTGATGCGATTCAGATCGCGGACCGCCTTACCGGTCAAAGGGTCGATCTCCTGGATGGCTTCGACCGAATCTCCGAAAAAATGGACACGGATGGCCCGGTCTTCTTCATAGGCCGGGTAAATATCGAGCACATCGCCGCGCACCCGGAAGCGGCCGCGGCTGAAGTCGTAATCGCCGCGTTCATAGCGGATCTCGACCAATTTTTTAAGCGCGTTTTCGCGGCCGACTTCGCGGTCTTTTTCCAAATCAAGCACCATTTCATGGTAGGTCTCGGGCGAACCCAGGCCATAGATGCAGGATACGCTGGCCACAATCACGACATCGTTGCGGTCCAGGAGGGAGCGGGTGGCGGAGTGGCGCATCTTGTCGATATACTCGTTGATATGGGAATCTTTTTGAATATAGGTGTCGGATTGAGGAATATAAGCCTCGGGCTGGTAATAGTCGTAATAGCTCACGAAATATTCGACCGCATTGTTCGGAAAGAAATTCTTGAGCTCGCCGTAAAGCTGGCCCGCCAGGGTCTTGTTGGGCGCGATGATCAGAGTCGGTCTCTGCACTTGGGCGATGACCTGGGCCATGGTAAAGGTCTTACCGGAACCGGTCACGCCCAGCAAGACCTGGTGCTGCAGATTTTGGTTTAAGCCTTCAACCAGTTCGGCAATGGCCCGGGGTTGGTCGCCGCAAGGCTTTAATTCGGTGACTAATTCAAATTTATTACCGGTATCCATTTTGGTCTTTACTTCATTTAACGATAGTCGCGCGAAGCGTGAAAAGTGAAAGGTGAAACGGGAAAAGAGAAGAAAAACCAAAAACCATTTCATGTTTCAATATTTACTATCGCAGCTTAAGATTCTCACGTTCTTACATTCACACGTTCACACGATTACCCATTTTGACGTTTCCCGTTTTACCTTTCACGTTTCACGGCATTT
>RPPU01000204.1 GCA_003819975.1 Desulfobacteraceae bacterium | reverse complement strand
TTCAATAAATTCTGCTGATTTGGTGGGCGGGAAATCAGCATCTGATGATGCATTTGTTATTTCTTCTGTTTGTTCCAAACCTTCGGATGGAGATACAATGGTTGAATCCAGGATCCGGGTGATCTCCGTCACCAGCGGCAAAGGCGGGGTAGGCAAGACCAGCGTGGTGGCCAATTTGGCTCTGGCGCTGCAGAACAGGGAGAAAAGAGTCCTGATTCTGGACGCAGACCTGGGTTTGGCCAATATGGACGTGATGCTGGGGTTGAATCCGCGTTACACCATCAATCATGTTTTGCAGGGAGAAAAGCGCATTGAAGAAGTTATCGTCACGGCTCCGGGCGGCTTTAAGCTGTTGCCGGCCGCTTCCGGCATTCAGGAATTGACCGAACTGGACAATTCCCAGCGCCTCATGCTTTTGAACGAGTTGGATGCCCTGCAGGATCAGTTCGATATTTTATTGATCGATACCGGCGCGGGAATTTCTTCCAATGTTATGTATTTTAATTTCGCGGCTATGGAGAAAATCATCATTGTAACCAATGAACCGACCTCTTTGACCGATGCTTATGCGATGATCAAAGTGTTGACTCATAAATACCAACAAAAGCGTTTTAAAATCCTGATCAATTCGGTTCGAACGGCCCAGGAAGCGGAGCAAATATATAAACATTTACGATTGGTCGTAGACCAATTTCTGAAGTCTCCTTCTCTGGATTATTTGGGGTGGATTCCCTATGATCGTTATGTTCCGCTGGCCATCCGCCAGCAACAGATAGTGTTGAAGCGTTATCCGCATACGCCGGCCAGTCGGCATTTTATCGAAGTGGCCGATCGGATCTTGGCCGGTTGCGAAGATTCGGTTTTTGAAGGCGACATCAAGTTCTTTTGGCGCAGGCTTTTGAATTGCTAAATGTTTTTTAGATCCCTGTTTTTGGGAAAAAAACAGGAGTCAAAAAAACATAAATTCCGGATTTTTCCGGCTGAGCATATAAAAGGGAACAAACCATGTCCGCTTTGACGGCCAATAAAATTAAAAAATATAAACAGGGCGGTTCCAATCCGTACAGCCAAAAAAGCAAAGAGGAACGGGAACGCCTGATCCGGGAGTATGCGCCGTTGGTCAAGACGATTGCGGGCCGTTTGGGGCTCCGGTTGCCCTCGCATATCAACCGCGACGATCTGATCAGCGCCGGAATTATGGGTTTGCTGGATGCGATCGATAAATTCGACGCAGATAAAGGAACGGAATTCAAATCCTATGCCGAATTCCGCGTGCGCGGCGCCATGCTGGACGAGCTCAGGGCCATGGATTGGGTTCCGCGCTCGGTGCGGCGCAATGCCAAAAGATTGCAGGAAGCCTATGCCAAGGTGGAACATATAAAAATGCGGCCGGCGGAAGACGACGAAATCGCCGCGGAAATGGGATTGGACCTCGAAGCATTTTTTCATTTATTGGAAGAAGTGCGCGGAGTCTCCATCATCAACAAAGACGAATTGACCCATCTTTTGCCGGAAGAAGATGTCAACGATCGTTGGACGGCCTACCAGAACCGATCGGAAAAAACGCCTTTTGGATCTCTCTACCTGAGGGAGGTGGCCGATACCATCGCCGCGGCAATCGAGAAACTTCCCGAAAACGAAAAAATCGTGGTTTCACTTTATTATTATGAAGAATTGACCATGAAAGAAATCGGCAAGGCCATGGGATACACGGAGTCGCGGGTATCGCAGCTTCACACCAAAGCGGCGTTACGGTTAAGAAACCATTTAAAAGCCTATTTTGAAAAATAATCATGGCAGAAGAAACCGAAAAAGAAGAACCGCCGGCTGAAAACGAGCCGGAAACTGCGGCGCAAACACCGGAAGCCGAAACCGAAGCTGAGAGCGCCAAGCCCAAGACGGCGAAGCGGCGCGGGCGGTTGCCTTCCTTCGCGATCCGGCTGCCCAAGCTGAAGCTCAATAAACGATGGGTGCGGATCGGCGGTTTCTCCATCCTGATCCTGATATTGATCGGCGGGGTTTGGTTTGCCAAGGATCATTGGATCCGCTGGGGTGAAAAAATCGATTTATCCCGCCAACCCAAGCGTAAGCTGAATCAAGATCGTTCGATTGAAGAAAAGTTAAACCCTTTTTTCATTCCGATTTTGGTCGGGGAGCAGCAGGGTATTGCGGTTATCGATTTTTCGGTGATTTGGGACGGGTTGGCTTCGGTTCGTTATAAAAAAACGGAGCTGGAAATCCGGGATACGCTTTTCGAGCATATGAAGTCCCTGGCTGAAAAAGACGAGAATTTTAAAGACCAGGCTTTGTTTCTGGAAGAGGACATGGCCCGGATACTCAGAAGAGCCCTGGGCGTGGAGGATTTGAAAGTGAAAATCAAGGACATAAAGCTCTACTAATGTTTTATCGATCCCGAAAAACATGGGATCGATAAAACATGCGAAACATTCGATTACGATTACGACAACGATAGCGACAGCGATTTGAAATTTATCGACAATAAATTGTCGATATGTGGAGACTAAGCGCTTAAATGTTTGTGACTTAAGTAGGCGCAGTACCCGAGAGGCCCTGCGGAAGGTACAAGGAGCAGGTCAATGGATGAATTTTCAAAATTGGGAAGCGGTTCCAAGATACCGCCGATCGGGAGTCAGGTCTTTAAAGTTCCCAAAAAAAGAAAGGCCGATGATCAGGGTCGCCGTTCTCGGCAGGAACCGGCGCACGATCGTGAAAAAGAGGATGATGTGAAAAAGCAATTGATCGACATCAAGGATACGGATTCAAAGGAACCGGAATCGAAGCCGGAAACGGAAGCGAGCGAAAACGAAACCGGTTATGAAGGGCATGCCAGGCCTAAAAAAACATACAACCCGAAAGTAGACGTTGTGATCTGAAGGCGGGTGCTTTTATGGAAATCCACGGTTGGGTCATTGTCCAGACCGTAATCGATTTTGTGCTGATGGCATTGCTTTTAGGCGCTTTGTGGTCTTTTCGCAAGCGCCCGTTGCCCCGGCAGGAATATGAAGAAGTCGTCAAACGTTCCGAGGCGATATTAACGGAAATGAAACAAATCGGTCTGATGCTTGAAAAAAATTTGCATGAAAAAAGGGAGATCAGCCGGCACTTGCTGGACCAGTTGGATCAGGGCCTGGCAAAAGCTCAGGCCAGTTATAAGAAAATTATGGATCTGCATCAGACCCATGAAGAGCTATTCGCGGCCCAGCAGAAGATCCTTCCCGTCGACGACCGGCAGCGCGCCATGCAAGCCTTGTCCGCGCAGGGGTTGACCCAGGACGCCATTGCCCGGCAGTTGAATATTCCTTTGGGTGAAGTCGAATTGTTCCTGAAATTGCATCCCAAACCGGAAGTGTGAACGTAAGAATGTAAGAATGTAAGAACGTGAGAATGTGAGAACGTGAGAATGTAAGAATGTAAGAATGTAAGAACGTGAGAACGTGAGAAGGTGAGAAGGTAAAAACGTGAGAACGTAGAGACGCACGGAAGTGCGTCTGATGATAACGAGAATGCGTGAAGGTTATAACCTGACGATAAAGGGTAAACGGCCTTTGGAAGGTATCGATAAAAAATTACTGATGTTTGAACGCCCATGAATCCTAAAATCATCCCCCCATCCATTTCTCAAACAATTCCGGCTCAAAAAGCGATTTCCAAAGATTTTCTTTTCAAACCCAACGAACGATTCAATGGTCAAGTTATAAAAAGCCTGGGCGATCATGAGTGGCTGGTCAGCGCCAAAGGCCGTGAATTTAAAGCCTATAGTTCCGTCGAATTGGAGGAAAACACCGGCTATCTTTTTCGGGTTCAATCAACGGAAAGTAAGCTCATCCTGCAAGTCGTCGGCGATCCAAACAAATTAGCGCCGCTTTTTCAAAGATGGGATCCCGGTAAAATCAGTCACGGACTCATCAATTCCGTGTTCGCGGAGCTGATGAAGACGGCCGACAACGGAAATCATTCCGGCCCGGTAAAAAAAATATTGGCGCGTCTGAAACACCTTCTTTCCGGTCTTGTTTACAAAGAAAACGAGGGCGATGCGGCCTTTATGAAACGGCTGGTTCGGGACGGCGGATTGAGTTGGGAACGAAAATTGGCCAAAGCTTTTACGACCGGCAAAGGGCCATGGATCCAAAATCAGGCTAAAGAAGATTTAAAAGCCCTATTCCTTTCTTTGCGCCAGGCTCTGCAATCCGATCAAGCGCCGGTGGGCGAGCGGGAGTCTCTGTCCCTCAAGGTCGAACAAGCGCTGCAATTCATCGAACAGAATCAGTTGCTGAATCTGATGGCTCTAAAGGCCGGAATAGGACCGTTTTTTTTTATTCCGGGTTTGGCCGACGACTTGGTCCGGGCCGAAGTCTTTTTGAAAGAAAAAAAGAAAAAAGACCACGGCACTTTTTATCTGGTCTTGTTTTTGGAATTTTGTCCTATGGGCCCGATGGAGGCGCATATCCACTTTAAAGACAATAAAATTCATTTGCAGATTTTCTCCGCCGGGCAGGAGCAAGCCGATTTTTTGAAAAGCAATCAGGCCCTATTGACGGAGGGCCTCCGGAAAATCGGAATCGATTTGGCGGCGTTCGATTGCGGCGTGAAGGACAAAACCGAATTGGGGCTGGAGCCGTTTTTCAACGAGGAAAAACTCAGGCCTGCTTTTCATTTGGTGATCTAAATGTTTTTTCGATAGGATCGAAAAATCATGTATTCCGGTCGACCGGAACAGGAGTTCCAGTGTACCGGAACAGGAGTTCCAGCGGAATGGTAAAGGATAAGGCTGAGAAATGAAGAACGACAAGATCAAAAAAGCGGCGGCTCTGAAATATGAAGCGCGCAAGGACCGGGCGCCCCGGTTAACGGCCAAAGGCGGCGGCCCGGTGGCCGAGCGCATCATTGAGTTGGCGCGTCAGGAAGGCATTCCGATTCAGGAAGACGCAAATTTAGTCGGGGCTCTTATGCAATTGGACCTTGAGGAAGAGATCCCGGCGGAATTATATAAAGTGGTGGCCGAGATCCTGGCTTTTGTCTATCGGTTGAACCGAAAAAAAATGGGGCGATGATCGGATTTAGAACGTAGGGGCGACCGGCCGGTCGCCCCTACCAATGATCAATGTCGCGGATAAAAGAAACCCGCGAAAAGCATTAAGCCGCAGCTTGATTTCCTTCAAACATTTGCAGGTATTTTTTTAATATCCGGGAACCCTTGCGGTCCATCTCCAGGAACTCCAAACCGACGCGATAGCGGTTCGATTTGGAATGGCTCATATAGACGATCTTGCCTTTGATTTCCACCACTTCTTCTTCCAAGCCGATCGTGACCAAAACCGTGTGGCCTTCTTCCACCGGAATGTGGGTTTCCAGCAAAAGACCTTTGACGCTGACATTGCGGGTTCGGCCCATGCCGTGATCCAGGGTGCGTCCTTTGGCGTCGATAATTTCATAGTCCAAAAGGTTCAGTGATTTTTGGCGGTCATGTTTACGACGGTTGGGTTGATTCATACCTCTTTCCTCCATTAGGCAAGGTAAAAAATCATCGATCGATAGAAATAAAAATTGTTAACCGTTCCAATATGTTACAGGAAACATTGAATAAGATTTCGGATGAAAGTCTGAAATTTGAATATTGCGACATTATTTTTACCATAACCTGCCAAAATCCGCAATCATTATCATGCAGGATATCTCAAAAACAAAAAATGAATCATGCGGTTGTATAATAGCGGGGAATGGGTGCCTTCTTTTTCTTTAAATAACTTTTTTGCGATATCCTCTATTCTTTATTGGCAACCCCGGCCTGTTCAAAGGTCAGCATGTTTTTAAAAATCCGTAAGGCCCCTTCAATGATATTCATGGCTAAAGCGCCGCCGGCACCTTCGCCCAAGCCCATGCCGAGGTCCAGGATCGACGCCAGACCCAAGTGTTTTAACATCAAGCCATGTCCGGGCTCTTTGGAGCAATGGCCCGCAAGCAAATAAGGCCTAACTCCGGGGGATAAAGAGTTTGCGATCAGGGCGCCGGCCGTGGAGATGAAACCGTCGATCACCACCGGGCGTTGGTGAAAAGCCCCGGCCAATACCAGTCCGGCAATGCCGCCGATTTCGAATCCGCCCACTTTGGATAAAACATCCAAACCGTCCCGGGGATCGGGCCGATTGATATTCAAGCCGTTTTGAACGGCTTTTATTTTCCGAATGAGACCGGCATCGTCCACGCCCGCGCCGCGACCGGTCATGGCTTCCGGACTGCTGTTGCAAAGCACTACGCCGATCGCCGCGGCCGGAGTGGTGTTGCCGATACCCATGTCGCCGGTGCCCAGAATGTGCACGCCTTTTTCAAAGAGCCGGGTCGCGATCTGAAAACCGGTGTAGACGGATTGGGCGGCTTGTTCGCGGGTCATGGCAGGTCCTTGGGCCAGATTGAACGTGCCGCGAGCTATTTTATGAATGAACAAGCGGTTCTCGGTTTCCAATTCCGGGAAGCTCAGATCGGAGATAACCCCCATGTCCACCACGATCATATCCGCCTGGATTTGGGCGGCAAGCACATTGATCCCGGCTCCGCCGGCCAGAAAGGTGCGGACCATTGACCCCGTCACTTCCTGCGGATAGGCGCTGACTCCTTCGGCCGTGACCCCATGATCGCCGGCCATGACCACAAAAGCTTTGCGGTCAAGGGAGGGTTGCAGGGTTTTTTGAATGGCGCAGATTTGCTCGGAAATATCGTGCAACCGGCCCAGGGCCCGGGTCGGCATAAGCAGTTGAGCCGTGCGTTCGCGGGCTTTGGCCAGCCAGATCGGGTCCAACGGTTGAATGTCCCGGGCGATTGTTTCTAATTTGTTTTCATAAGCAGTCATTTTTATATCTCCTTGATCGGTTAAGTATAAAAAAAAATCCCCAAGCGGAAAACGCTTGGGGATGTACCATTTCCCCTGAACACAGATTGTCGGCAGGTCTTCTGACTCTTGGATCATTCGGAACCCTGCGCCTTCCCATTGCGCTGCAGCGCAACAGTGGCTACTCATGCAGGGTCCGTCCCCAATCACAGCGGCGGGCCCGTACCGGATTTACACCGGTTTCCCTCTGGGTTTATAGGCATCGATAATTTAATAAATACAGATTTTAAATTTGAAATCTGACATCTGAAATTTCAAATTGACTTACTTTCCCTTAAGCCCGCGGTAATGCAGCTCGCATTTAATGGGAACCGTTCCGGCCAATTTCTTGGCCTCTTCTTCGATCTTTTGGTGTTCCTGGGGATTATGAATGACCCCGCGAAGCACGAGTTTGTCTCCGACCACTTCAACATCCAGCGTGGGCACCAGGAATTGCGGGTCGGCGACGATACCGGCCTTGACCTTGGCGGCCAGCGCGCGCAAGTGCAAGACTTGACGGGCTTCCGCGGTGGCGGCTTTTTCTTTTTGCTCCAAAAGATCGCTTACGGTGCGGGTCAACGTTTCTTCGGTCCCTGACTGCAAGTCAAGCACCAAGTCGTATTCCGCGGGATCGTCCCATTTTTTACCGTAAATCAAATAGACGGCCCGAGCCATTTCGCTATCTGCTTTGTTGACCAGCCATTGCGCGGTATCTTGGGAGATTTCCCGTTCCCGGGTGGTTCGTTTGATTCTTTCCTCCAGGGGTAAAAAAGTCCGAATCCGCAAAACATAGGGAATGCCTTTGAAGAGAAAATTGCCGCCGCGACCCATTAGGATCACTTTGTCCCGGAGGCCGTAATTCAAAATAAGGCTTTGGGTTAAGGCGATATAACCTTGATAGGAGCGATCGT
>RPPU01000203.1 GCA_003819975.1 Desulfobacteraceae bacterium | reverse complement strand
TTGTTCTTCAAAGTGAAAAGAATGCTTGGTTTGCAGATAGGTGTCGATATTGATGAAGGTTTCCCCGGCCCTGGCCAGTTTGGTCAGACGGGAAGCGACATTGATGGCATGCCCGGTAAACCCTTCCCGGCCCTGTTCCGGGTTCATCTCTCCGGTAACAATCAAACCGGTACCGATGCCGGTATGCATTCTTAAGGGCTGCACGGTTTCGTGGAGATATAAAGTATTTAAACTTTCAATTTTACCCTGAATCTCCAGGGCGGCGCGAACGGCCCGGATCGGATCGTCTTCATGAGTTTTGGGATAACCGAAAAAAGTCAAGATCTCGTCGCCGATCAAGCGGGCAATATAACCATCATATTTTTTAATAATTAAGGCGATTTCATTGAAAATATGATTCAGGATTTCTTTGACGCGTTCCGGATCCAGCCGCTCGCATAGAGTTGTGTATCCGGAAAGGTCCGAGAATAGAGCCGTAACATATTTTCGTTCAGCCACCGCGGTTGTCGGTTCCGACTTTGCAGAACGATCGGCTTCAATATATTCGCCGCATTGGCAACAATACAGACTACCGTCAAGATTTTTAATCCGACAAAATGGGCATTCCATGACCCGCTCCATCAGTCCGGAGATAGTAAATATGATACGATTTTTATTAATGATATAAACGGTTTAGGAACCGTTGTTCCAGCAGAGGTGTTTTAAAAAAAGCGATTATAACAGCTCCAATAGGAATGGGAAAGTAATTTTTCATATCCGCGTTCTTTTATAAGATGACGGCGTTTATAAGCTTTGATTAAGACCCAAACGGCTATAGCCGGTAAGATTAAAAAAATTTCTCTCGTATTACAGATAGTTACCGGTTTTGATTTCAAAAATTGGCTTTTTTTTGATATTTTAAGAAAAGAATGATTTTTCTAAAAACAATACTATGGAGCGCTTCAATGGATAGAAGTTCCTTTATAAATATTGTTGAAATCCGCAATGCCTTGGGCCTATCACAGGAGCGGTTCGGGCAACTCTTGGGTGTCAGCGGCCGCTCGGTTATTCGTTGGGAAAAGACCAACACCTCTCCGGATCGGCAGGAACAACGTGCATTATTAGATAAACTGCAGGAAGTGATAAAATTCGGACTGCGGGTCTATACCCCTAAAGGGCTGCATGAATTTTTATTTACGCGCCTGCCGGAATTCAACGGTAAAACACCCTTTCAAATGATTCTGATCAACGAGCATGATGCGGTTCTCGGCGCTTTATCAGCCGATTATGAAGGTCTTGGGTCTTGAGCAAAACACAAGGCCTCCTGGTACCTTCCATGGCTTTCCTTGATAATCCGGACCTCTGCTGCCTGGTTATTTTTCTTGAGAAACTGCAACCTGATTTGCAAAAACATCTGATAAAAGCGGAAAAACAAGGGTATTTGGATGTAAGCTTGGCTTGATTCCGGTCATTCTCCATTAATATCCTACCGAATTCTTGCCCGCCTGCATTTCAATAAGCATAAGGATTCTATCGCGAAAAGATGGGTGGGTAGTGGGATTGCGTTCTTGTTCGCTTAAAAATAGCGGATTCTCCGGATTTTGTTTTAAAAAATCATAAAGTTCCGCTATCTCAACACCATCCAACCGGCCGTTTTTATTTTTATCAAAACGCCGCCAGCGAATGCGTTTTTTTTGCTTGCTGGGTCGTTGGGTCAGAAATTCATTCAATATTCCATTCGGCTTCTTCCCTTTCTTGTAATTGGGATTCAAATCATCCTGAATTTCTTTAACGATTTCCGAGGCATGTTTGAATAGATTGTCGTGAAAGATCCGGCCATAGGGCCTTGCCTTCTCAAAAACATCATATAAATCTTCCGCTTCAATGTCTTTCTCATAAAGCAATTGACGCGCGGCCCGGGCCAAAACAACCTCGCTCAATTCCGCTTCCTCACCCATTTTGAGCAATGTGTTGATTATGGCATTTTTGCCGATATGTTGTACGGAATATAGATCACAAAAATGCTCCACTTTTTGATAGGATCGACCCTGTAGCCAATAAATCATCCAAGCTAAAAGCGATCTTGACCATATAAAAATATTTATAATGATTTTAATATTGAATCCCATATGGGCGCCCATTTGAAAAATCATTGAAAACAAAGCCATATCGGTCAACATCCAACCGCCGGGAATATCAGCGCGATTTTTCGGATCATGATGACCCATTTCATGAAGGATCAAGGCACAGAGTTCATCAGCTTCCAAATAGTGCAATGCCCCCGCCGAAATAAACACGGTCTTTTTTCTTTCTCGACCCGGCCATAAAATCGAAAGCCAGGTCCAACCCATGGTGGGGCGATGATCCGTAATGACGATCCGCGGCTTTTGCAATTTTTTGGGCAAATTCTTTGTACATTCAACAGTCAGCTCACGAACCCGGGCTTCGGTGTATTTTCCGACGGTCCAGGAATTTCCGGCAGACTGAACTTCATGGGTTTTAACTTTAGAATAACTTGAAACTAAGATAGGTAGCACATGGAAGAATAAAAGTATTGAAACGATACTCAAAAGATAGGAGAGCCGAGATCCCGGAGTTTGATATAAAAAAGCTATGCATCTGAAAACAACAAGGATTTCAAAAAAACAAGCGATATACCCGAAAGCACATAAAATCCAGATATGTATCCGAGCAGCTCGTAATTTTTTAGGAAGAGGGTTTGACATGACGGATATGTCTTCAGTCTTCAGTCTTCAGTCTTCAGTCTTCAGTCTTCAGTCTTCAGCCTTCAGCCTTCAGCCTTTTCTTAATGCTCCACCTTGACGTTCATACGCTCATCGTAAGTGTCGATACTATAAAGACTCTCGAGCGCGAGCCGAGGAGGTCTGGCTGGTTCCTGACTGACCTGAAAGGGAGTCAAGCCGGTCAGATCCTCTATTTTCTTGCCGACATTTATCAAGGTGATCAGCATATGGTCCGCGGGAATGTTTAAGGCTTGCCTGATCTTTTCAGGATCGAATCCCGCGATCGGATGCGCGACCAGGCCGAGTTCGGTGGCGCGCAACATCATGGCCGATACCGCCATCCCGAGATCGAAGAGATAATATTCCCGCTCCTTGATCAGGCAGTCATTGTCTCTTTTCGCAAAAGCGGCAATAATGACCGACGATTTTTGACACCATTCATTGCCCTTATTCAAGCCTTCATGCACTTTTGCGAGCACTGCCTTGGAACGCGCAAACACAAACCGCCAGGGTTGATTATTGAAGCAGGAAGGCATCAATTGCGCTGCCGTGACCAACTCCCGGATTATCTCATCACTGATCTCCACCGGCCCCAACGCTCGGTACGCCCGTCGTTTCTGAAGCACTTCTTTAACGTCCATGCTTTTTTCCTCCAAAAATAAATGTTTTAAAATTTCTTTAATAATTTACCATTGCTTCGATGCGGCCATTTGTTAGATTTTGGATTTCACAAGATCTATATCTGTTTTTATTATTCATACTTATGCCGCAGCTCATCGGCAAGATTGGCGGGCAGAGTCTCAAGTTCGTTGAGCGCCCAGGCGCGTTCGGTCGGCTCCCCGGATTTTAAAGCCGATTCGATCTCTTCTAACCGAGCAGCCGGCTCTTCCCGGATCGTAGGCTCCGGTTTTGATTCTTCGGTGTCTTTTTTTTGAAGATATGCGAAAATTTGCTCTTTCCGAGTTTCCGTCGCTCGGTTTACCCGACAACTTATGATGAAAAGGATTACTGATAAAATTTCGATGATTACACCTCGTTGCCGGACATACGGAACCGGAGAAGGGTCGAAAATAAGCATCGCACCCCATATGAGAAAGAATAATGCGGTCATTCTTTGGATATAAGCTTTGAAAATCGAACGAATGCTTAATGGGATTTGTATAGCTTGATACTGACTCGAATCTATCCATCCAACGCCAAGAAAAAGAGGTTTACCCGGGGTTTCGCTGCCTTGAATGACGAAATAACTGTATTCCGGAATCAGAGGGATAAACATAAATGAAAAAAATTTTGTTTTGACTGAACCGACCTCTGCAATTCGATCGACCTCCCCTAACAGTTCTATTCCAATTCGCATTCAAGGGCCTCATTCACAATAGAGTTTTTAGTGTTAAAAAAAGATATATGATTTTTGAAAATAGAGATTAATCATTTTTTCATGACAACAATCAAAAGTCAAAATAAAGGTCGCCTTTTAAAACCCAACAATCGTTAATCTTAAATAAATTTATGATTTTTTGCTTTAATTCATCGGAATATTCCTTTGTACCTCTACCAACCCGCACCCGAAACATTTTTACACCATTTTCATATGATTCTCTGATATAAGGATCAAAACCATAATTAGAAATTTTATCATAATATTCTTGTGCCTTTTTTTGGTCTGAAGTTGCAAGGACTTGAATGGTAAAAGCATATTTTTCCAATAATTCAAAGAAACCGTTGGATTGTGTGACAATATCAACGGGTGAAGGATTATCACCTTCACAGTCTTTTTTTAACTCTCTTAATACCGCATTGGGAGGAAATTTGCTGTAATATGTAAAATTTCTTCTTTCTAATATAATCCCTTTTTGATTTTCATCATTGCGAAATTCAATTTTAAATAGATTTGGATCATACAGATTGATTTCACCACTCGATAATTTATAAGGTTTAAGTTCAATTTTTTCATCAATTTCACCTTCAACACAATGATTATAATCATCCAATTTTACTTGAACGGACTTCAGAATGCATTTACCAGGGATGGTTGATAAATAAAAATGCACCTCAATATTGGTCCCAAAACAATCAGGAGCCCCGCAATCGCAAAAATGCGAATCAGCTTTTAAATTCAATTTAATATGATTATCATCAATAAATTCCATGTGCCCGGAACAAAAATAAGCTGAAAGAAAAGGGTAAAGATTATCAGCGCAACTTTTGATAGCCGGAACCCCAAAACAATAGCTTCCATTGCATAAAAAAATAGAAATGAATAAACAAATAAATCGAAAAAATTTCACTTTTTTAATTCTTTTCATCTTCATCCGTCTCCAACCGTGAACTGTGAATCCCGGATGACAGCTTCTCGTCATCCGTCGAACTTTGAACCAGAGCCATCTCAAATCTCACAATTTCTTTGAAATCGACAGGCAAAACGTGGCGCCTTTGGTTTTAGGCGAATCGACCCAGACCTTGCCGTTGTGGCGTTCGGCGATCTCCTTGACGATCGCCAGGCCCAACCCGGTCCCCTCCACTTTGGAGGACTTCTGGCGTGAAAACTGCTTAAAAATGTTCTGGGAATCTTCGCTTTTGATGCCGGCGCCGTCATTATAAACCGAAAGGATATGGTCGTCCTCGCCGGCCTGGTATCCGAGCTTGATCTCCTTTAACTCGTCGCCGCCGTATTTCAAGGCATTGTCCACCAAATTACGCAAAACCCGCAGGACCGATAAACGATCCGCCTTGATCACCGGCAATTTCTTGGGTTGCGACCATTTAATCCTACGGATTTTGAGGGTTGTTGAAAATTCCTCTTTGATGATCTGCAGAATTTCTTTGATTTTGATCGGTTCCGGATTCAGGGGCGTCTCCTTGGTGGTGATAAAAAGATTGATCTGCTCCACCAGCGTCGCGATAATCTCCGTACTTTTCAGGATTTGGCTTGTGTACCGCTGCGCCTTGACATCCAGACTGTCCTGGCAATTTTTTTGCAACAACTTGGTTAAACCGTAAATCCCCATCACCGGACTCTTGAGATCGTGTAAAATGGAATAGGCAAAAAGCTTGATCTTTTCCGAATTTTCGCGCAGCTCTTCCTCAATAAGCTTCATTTCCGTAATATCCCGGCCCACGGCCTGGAACTCGATCATATGGTTTTCTTCGGTCAGCATCATGCGGCTGGTCCACTGCTGCCAGCGCAAAGTGCCGTCCGGGGCCTTGATGCGGTGTTCATAAGTTGCAACCGGATTGTCCAGGCTGAGATTGCGTAACTTTTTTTCCACTTCAGCCTGATCCGGTTTATGGACCCAGGACAAAAAGTTCGACCCAATCAGATCTTTGGGCTTTTTATTGAGATAGCGGCAATAGGCTTCATTGACAAAGGTTAAGGTTTTGGTGGAGATAAAACGGCAGATCATCTCGGTCTGATCTTCCACGATCGCCCGGTAACGGGCCTCGCTCTCCTGCAAAGCCTTTTCCGCCAGGTTATAATCGGTGACATCGCGGATAATGCCGTGATAACCTTCGGTATGGCCGTCGGCATTGCGCCGGATGCGGGCGGTCAACAGGCAATCCATCTCTTCGCTGTTTTTCTTACGGAATTTCACCGCGTAATTCCGGACATACCCGCTTTGTTCGATCTCTTTTTGAAACGCTTTGCGGTTTTCCGGCATCATATAGATTTGCAAGGTGTTCAGCTTATTGATCGCTTCCTTACGGGTGTACCCGAAGAGATCCAGGGCCGCCGGATTGGCATCGATCAGCACTCCGTCGCGCCTTGAGATGAAAATCGCATCCAGGGATTCTTCAAAAATCTCCCGGAATTTCTTCTCGCTCTCGCGCAGGGCTTCTTCGATTTTCTTTTTAGCCGTGATATCCTCGACCATGGGAATGGAGTAAAGCCGTTTGCCTTGTTCATCGCGTACCGCGCGCACCGAAACCCGGCCCCAAACCACTTCTCCGTCCTTGCGAATATAACGTTTCTCGTTTTGATAATGGTCGATCTTGCCCTGGGCCAATCTTTTGATTGCCGGTATATCGTCTTCAAGGTCTTCGGGATGCGTGATGTCGCGAAAAGTCTTGGACATCAACTCCTTTTCCGAATATCCGGTGAAGCGACAAAACTCGGCATTGGGATTCTTGAAACAATAATCCGTATCGGATATCGCGATTCCGATGGGCGATTGATCAAAAAGGCGTTTCCATTTCTGCTCGCTTTCGCGCAAAGCCTTTTCCACTTGCTTGCATTCCCGGATTTCCTGTTCCAAGGTTTGGATGGTTTTCAGCAAATCGACATGATCGGGTTTGGTTTGCATGGAATTTGCCTCCTGACTTCTTATTACGAAAATGCTCCTCATGCCAATCGGCCATGATCAGACGACGGTGTACAAAACCTGCTCCGGCCTGCGGGCTTGATTTATCTTTTCCATCCCGGGCAGGCGCAAGGCCTGCCCCAACACCCTTGATCCCTGATTTTTCCCCAATATTCTTTTTTTCTTAACCCTTGAACCCTCGACCCCTTGAGCCCTTGATCCCTTTTCTTTGGCGCGAGATTCTCTTGATCCATTAGGGCAAGCGCAAGGCTTGCCCCTACCTTTGCCCGTCCAAAGCATTCCGGATCACCTTGGCGATTTCAGCCATAACAATCGGTTTCATGATAAAGGCACGTGCCCCCATGGCCAGGACTTTTTCCTCATTGATTCTTTCGCTGAAACCGGTGCATAAAATGACCGGCAATTCGGGTCGCACCATCAGTATTTCTTTGATCAACGTGGTCCCCAACATTTGCGGCATGGTCATATCCGTGATGACCAGGTCGAACCGGTCGGGTTGGGCATGAAAAAGCTCCAGGGCCTTAAGCGGGCTTTGCTCGCTTATAACCTGATATCCCAGGCGCCGCAACATCTCCGGCACCATCTCCACGATAGCCTCTTCATCATCGACAAAGAGAATGGCCTCCCGGCCTTGAGGCAGGATTTCTGAATATTCCATTCTCCGGACCGGCTCGATCTCGACCAACGGCAAATAAACCTGAAAAACGCTGCCCTTGCCCGGTTGACTCTGCACGCTGATCGCGCCGTTATGGTTCTTGACGATGCCATGCACGACCGC
>RPPU01000202.1 GCA_003819975.1 Desulfobacteraceae bacterium | reverse complement strand
TTTTCGCCGCCGCGGATGATCATATCCTTGATCCGGCCGGTTACCTTGAAGTAGCCTTGTGCATCCATGGTGCCCAAATCGCCGGTGTGCAGCCAACCCTCTTGGTCAATGGTCTGGGCCGTGGCTTCGGCCATTTTGTAATAGCCTTTCATGACGCAGGCACTGCGGGTGACGATTTCGCCCTGGGCGCCGGCCGGTACCTCGCGGCTGGTTTCAGGGTCGACGATTTTGCCCTCGATATCGGGCAGCAGTTGTCCGACCGTGGAGACGCGCAATTCCACCGGATCGTTCCGACGCGTCATGGTCATGACCGGCGAACTTTCGGTCTGGCCGAAAGCAATGACGACTTCCGAGCAGTGCATCAAGGTGCGGACCTGATTCATGGTTTCCACCGGGCAGGGCGCGCCGGCCATAATGCCGGTACGCAGCGATTGCATGTTGTATTGTTTGAAATCGGGATGGTTCAGCATGGCAATGAACATAGTCGGCACGCCGTTGATGGCCGTACAGTGTTCGGCCGCCACTGCCTTGAGCGATTGCAAAGGATCGAAATGGTCCATTACCACCATGGTGGCGCCGTGGGTTACGCAATTGAGGGTGCTCATGACGCAGCCGAAACAATGAAATAAGGGCACATGAATCAGCAATTTGTCCCGGGGCGTCAGGCCCATGACATCGCCCACCATAATGGCGTTGTTCACGATATTGTGATGAGTCAGCATTACGCCCTTGGGAAAGCCGGTGGTGCCGGAGGTGTATTGCATGTTGATCACATCGTGGGTGTTCAGCCCGGCTTGGCGTTCGGCCAGTTCCATGTCAGTGATGCGGGAGCTCATGTCCGTGATTTCTTTAAAAGTGAACATGCCCGGAGTCGCAGTACGCGTGCCGATATAGATGAGATTTTTCAATAGCGGTAAATTGAGGCTTTGGGTTTGGCCGGGCCGGGTTTTGTCCAAACCGGAAACCACGCTGCGCACGGTTTCATAATAATGGGTGTCCTTATGTTCTTCCATTAAGACCAGAGTGGTGGAATCGGACTGTTTCAGTAAATATTCCACTTCATGGGCTTTGTAGTTTGTGTTGATCGTTACCAGAATCGCGCCGATCATGCCGAGCCCAAACTGCATGTAAACCCATTCGGGCAGGTTAGTGGTCCAGACGGAAACATGCTCGCCTTTTTGAATTCCTAAAGCCATAAAGCCTTTGGCAACCTCGGAGCATTTTTGATGAAATTCCTGATAATTCATATGAATGCCCAACTGGGGATAGGCTAGTGCCGGATGCTTCGGTAATTTTTCCGCTGTTTCCTTGAGCACCGAGCCGATCGTTACATTTTTAAAAGATGACATTTAAAAAATTTTCCTCCTTAATATAGATTCGGTATATTTGTCAGTTTACGTGAACTGCTGGATATAAAAATATTTTCCTATTTTGTCAATCATTAATCATTTGGCCATCGACGGAATTACATAAAACGATCATCGCTTATAACCCATTATCGTAAAATATTGCCCAAATAAGGACACCATACAGCCTATAAGGGACAAGCATAAATAACTCATTGCAACCGGACGCTCCGTTTTATCGAGTTTTCTATGTTATAATCCCAGATTATGCATTAGAACTTTATAAGTATGTTTGCCCGAATAAAATGAATTTTATTCGGGCTTCACGAAAGAAATGAGTCTAATGCATTTTTTGGAATAATGATTCTTAGGGAGAATCCAACTCTCTTTTCAATGGTTTTTGAAATGCGGAGTTCGTTTTTCCAGAAAAGCCCGGGCGCCTTCTTTTTGGTCCTGGGTCGCAAAGAGGGTGGCGAACAGGTTGGCTTCCAGAGTGCAGGCTTCTTCAAAGGTCAGATTCAAGCCGTGATTGATAGCTTCGATGGCGGTTTTGACGGCGATGGGGCTTTGGGCCATGATTTCTTTGGCGATCTTGAAGCATTCCCCCATCAGTTTATCAAGCGGCACCACCTGATTGACCAAACCCATGGCCAATGCTTCCTGGGCCGTGATCATATGGCCGCGCATGATCAGTTCCAAAGCCCGGCCTTTGCCGACAATGCGCGGCAAGCGCTGGGTTCCGGCGTAACCCGGCATAATGCCCAGTTTAACTTCCGGTTGTCCCATCTGGGCTGTGTCGGCTGCAATCCGGATGTGACAAGCCATGGCGATTTCCAGGCCGCCGCCCAGGGCAAAACCGTTGATGGCGGCAATGACCGGTTTAGGCAAGTGTTCGAGGCTATGCAAAATGCGCTGCCCTTTAAGGGCGAAGGCCTTGCTTTCCAGGGGGCCGAATTCCAGGAACTGGGGGATATCGGCGCCGGCCACAAAGGATTTTTCGCCCGCCCCTCTCAGAATAACGGCCCGGATGCTTGAATTATTTTCGAGATCCGGAATGATCCGGTCCAATGTATCCATGACTTCGGGGTTGAGGGCATTCAGTTTGTCCGGCCTGTTGAAGGTCAGGATCTCAATGCCTTCCAGATTTTCTCTCAGAATCACATTACTTCCCATAAAATACTCCATAACTTTTTTACCACAAAGACTCTAAGACACTAAGTTTAAAAACTTCGTGTCTTCGTGCCTTAGCGGTGAATGATTTCATCTTACATTCGGCCGATAATAACGCGTTCGGGGTCGACCTGTTCCCGGAGAACGGATAATTCTTCTTTGGTCGGCGGTTCGGTTTCCGTGATATGATCGGCCCAGAGCAGTTCGAATCCGCAGTTTTCCTGGACCTGTTTGCGGTTGTAACCGGGATTGATGGAGAGGACTTTCATGCGTTTGCTGACCTCATCAAAACCCATAACCGCCATGTTGGTGATGACGCGATAGGGGCCGGTGCCCTTGGGTAGGCCGGCGTCGTAGCGTGAGGTTCCGCCGGAGAAATAACCGGGGGTTGTCATGAAATCCAGTTTTGGGGTAAAACGCCGGGCGTCCTGGAGGGTCATGATCATGGTGCGCCAAGTAAGGGAAGCCAGATCATTGGCGCCGCCGGAGCCGGGAAAGCGCACCTTGGGTTTGGCGTGATCCGGGCCGATCTGGGTCGAATTGATGTTGCCGTACCCATCGATTTGAGCGCCGCCGATGAAGCAGTAGTCGATCATGCCGCGCTGGCAGGATTCCATGATTTCCGGCATGGAGCCGACCATGATCGCCTTGTGCATGGTGCGGGAATCGCCAACCGAGATGGGCAGCGCCGGCAGAAGGGGCGCCAGGGCGCCGGCTTCAAACAGCAGGGTGAGGTTCGGCGAGTGACATTTCTGGGCCAGCATGGAAGCCGCGCAAGGGGCCCCGGTGCCGACTACGACGGTTGCGCCATCTTCGAGGTTGCGGGACGCTACGCAGATCATTAACTCCATCGGGTTGTAAGGTTTCATGAAAGCATCCTCCAGGTTAATCAAGTCAACGGTAGATAAAATAAAGAAGACAGAATCCAGAATTCAGAATAATCCGATGGCGCTTCTGAGAAGCAACTGGATTATTAAATCGTGTTCTCAATTTTTTCATTCTGTCTCCTGACTTCTGTCTACCGGTTTTTACCATTATACAGCAGTTCAATGGCCCGAAGTTTTTTTATTTTTTCGATGCCGCCATTGAGATCCAGGTATTCATAAAAATCTTTAGTGCCGTAGATTTGACGGCCCATGAATTTCTCCAGATCCTCGGGATTTTTTTCAACCTGAAGCCATTCGGCCAGATGTTCTTCATCCGAGTAATATTCATGGGGCATGTTGCCGGGATAACTGCCGTAGGGGACTTCGACAACGGCGTCCACGCACCAGTAAGGCAGAAAAGTCGTTTCCGGACTTTGACGGATCTGTTCAGTCGGGATCAAGCGCTCGGCGGTGATCACGACCCGTTTGCTGGCTTTGGCCAGGTCTTGGTCCGAGATGGTGACGCCGCGCACCCGGCAGTTGCCGTAGATATCGGACTCATGCACATGAATGGCCGCAAAATCAGGGAAAAGAGCGGGGTAGGCTACCAGTTTCTGTCCGGTAAAGGGGCAAAGAATTTCCTTGGCTGCGCTGTGTTTGAAAGTGTCGGTGCCCAGCATATTGCGGGCCGGGATAAAAGGCACGCCCATAGCAGCCGCTTTAAGACGCCAGGACATGGCCGCATTGGTCCATTCGGTCAGTTGGATCTTCCCGGATTCAACCGCGCGCCGGGCATTGGGCGAAAGCCCGCGCGCCTCCAGGCCGATGATGTAAGCGATATCCACCTTGCGCAAGCAATCGCCTGCGATCAGGACCTGAAAGTCATGAGTGGAAGTATGGCCGGCAAAGGCCAGGTTTTGTTTGCGCTGCCGGACGATTTCATGAACCACGGCCGTGGGAATACGGTTGGCGCCGAAACCGCCGATGGCGATATAGTCGCCGTCATGGATCAGGGTGCGGACTGCTTCGGCTACCGTGGTTACTTTGTTTTTCATAGCGCGTGATTTGGTCTGGAAGAAATCACGCGCTTTTTCAACATCCGGGTCGGTGAAGAGTTCGTTCAACCCTTGCTGCAGTTCATCTTGTTTTTTTTTGGGACTCATGAATTATGGTCTCCCTACTCAGGCTAATCGGTTCAAAGTTCACGGTTCACGGTTGAGGAATTACCCATTTTATTTTTGAACGCACAGCCGTGCGCCTCTACCTTTTTCCGTTTCCTCTTTCACGCTTTACTAAACCCGTAACCCGCTCAACTCGTAACTTCATAACTAAACAACTTACATTTCACATCTCACGTTTCACTTTTCACGCTTGAACCCTCGATCCCTTGGCCCCTTGAACCCTTATCTTAGTTATAACATCCAATCAGTCTGGAAATGACCAGGCGTTGGACTTCAGACGTTCCTTCGCCGATCGTCAAGAGCTTTTGATCGCGGTAAAAACGCTCCACATTGTATTCTTTCATCAAACCATACCCGCCGTGCAGTTGAACCGCGTGATCCGCGCAGCGGCCCATGACTTCCGAACAATACAGCTTGGCCATGGCGGCTTCCTTGCCGAACGGTTTGTTATTGTCCCGCAGCCAACAGGCTTTGTAAAGCAGCAGCCGGGCGCATTCGATTTCCAGGGCCATATCGGCCATTTTAAAGGCATTGACCTGAAATTGAATGATAGGTTGGTCGAATTGAACACGCTCATGGCCGTATTTCATGGCCAAATCATAACTGCCCTGGGCGCCGCCCAAACCCATGGCGCCAATGGACAAACGGCCGCCGTCCAGGGTCTGCATCATTTGATGAAAGCCGTTGCCGCGCAAGCCGAGCAGATTGGTTTTTGGCACCCGGCAATCGCTGAAATAAAGTTCGCTGGTGTTGGAGGCGCGCCAGACCATTTTGCCGTGCATGGTGCGGGTTTCAAAGCCCGGCGTACCGGATTCGACCAGGATACAGGAGAGCTCGGGCCGGCCATCCGGCCTTGTGCCGGTCTTACAGAGTACGGTCGCACCGGCCGTGATGTCGGCGGAACCGTTTGTGATAAAAATTTTGCTGCCGTTCAGCACCCATTCGTCGCCATCCAGGACCGCCGTCGTTTGCGAATTTGAAGCGTCGGAGCCGGCATTGGGTTCGGTCAAACCAAAGGCCCAAAGGGTTTCGCCGGTGCAGAGTTTGGGCAGGTATTTCTTTTTCTGATCTTCATTGCCGAAATAGTAAAGCGGGCCGATGCCCAGGGAATTGCCGGCGGCAATGGTGGCGGCATGCGAACCGTCGATGCGGGCGATCTCTTCGGTGGCAATGATATAGGAGATATAGTCCATGCCTTGTCCGCCGTATTTCTCGGAAACGAACATTCCGAAAAGGCCCAGTTCGCCCATTTTGCGCATGGTATCATAAGAGAATTCCTCTTTTTCATCCAGTTGCCGCGCCACCGGCCTGATCTCCTTTTCGGCAAACTGGCGCACGGAATTTCTGAGAATTTCCTGTTCCATTGAAAGGTTAAAGTCCATAGGCTGCCCCCCTCTTCCGAATGATTATGATATTTACGATATAGGGTATATTTAGCATATATAAATATTTACATCAAATTATTTTTATAGAATTAATCAATTATTTAAGTAAATTTTAGAAATAATGTTGACAAATACTAAATATTTTAGCTATGCTTAACTTTCAAATAATTTAGGACGGTTAAGCGCGCTTTCAACCGGCTAAGGCCCTGCCGGGGATGGGTGAACGAGACAAGGTGAAACGTGAGAACGTGAGAACGTGAGAATGTGAGAATGTGAGAATGTGAGAATGTGAGAGAAATCCTGAATGAATTTAGGTAGTTTAATTCGTAAACATCGCAAAGAACGCAAGCTGACCTTAAAAGCCGTGGCTGAAAAATCAGGAATCTCCGAAGGGTTTCTGAGCCAGGTCGAAAACAGCGTCAGCTCACCTTCGGTCGATAAATTAGTGGGCATCTGCAATGCCATCGGTATCAATGCCGGCGATTTGCTCAATCAAATCAATAAATTTGAAAAGCTGGTCATTATCCGCAAATCGGAATGGGAGGAATTTGAAATTCCGCACACGGGTTTTCTGACCCGTCGTTTTTTTGCACCGGAAAACCGCAACATCATCGATAGCGCGATTCTGGTCGTTAAACCGGAAAAATCCATTCCGGTTCGTAAAAACATCAAAAACGGCCAAGAATTGTTGTGCGTTTTAAAAGGGTCGGTCGAACTGGTACACGGCGAGCAGACCATTCCCTTGATCGAGGGAGACAGTGTCCATTATTGGTCGGATCCGGATAGCCAGCAGATTACCAACCGGAATAAGGAGTTGGCCATTATTCTATGGGTCGGGACGCTTTAATCTCGGGCTTGGTGAAAAAATATCTTTAATGCATTTTTGATTGATAAAATTTTTCGCGAAAAATTTACATAAGAAAGGAGCACGTTTTAATGATTAAATTCAGCAGTAAACAACTTAAGATTCCCAAAATGATGCGGCCGGTTTACCTAGTCACGGCCGGTCAATCGAAATTCGACCGAGCCATTCCCGAGAAGAGGACCGAGGAACTCTGCGTGGATGCTTTGGCCATGGCCGCGCGCCTGATCGATAAGAGTCCGGCGGAATTGAAGAGCTACATTCACACCGCCTATTATGGTCATTTTGCCGATCATTTCGGCGATCAGCTTTTAGGCGAGGCCGTGATCCACGATCGTTTGGGCCTGGACCCCTTAGGCAATATCGGCGTCAAGACCGGCGGCGCCACGGGCGGCTCCACTCTTTGGGAAGCAGTCAAAGCCGTGGCTTCGGGTTATTCCGATTGCACCCTGGCCATGGGTTGGGAACGTATGGACGAAGTGCCGACGGATGAGGGCAATCATTTGATCTCATGCGCTGCCGACAAAGACTGGGAAACACCCCTAGGTCATATTTATACCGGTTATTACGCGGTCATGGCTCAGCGTTATTGGCAGATCTACGGAAAGCAGGAAGAGTCTTTCCGGCGCACCCTGGCCGAGATATCGGTCAAGCATCACGGCTATGCCCGTTTCAATCCCTATGCCCAGGCGCCCATGAAAATCACGGTTGAAGACGTGCTCCAGTCTCCGGTGATCGCTTATCCTTTGCGCGCCTTGGACTGCTGCCTGATGAGCGTGGGTGCGGCTTGCGCCATTATCTGCGATGAAGCCACGGCCATGGAGCTGACCAAAAATACGAAAAATAAACCGTTGCGCATTTGGGTCGCAGCCGGTTCCCATACGTTGCGACCGGCCTGCCGGCGCGACATGGAAATTCCCCTGCTGCCCAATGAAAAGGCCGACCAATATGCCGACATGGAAAAACAGTTTCCCGGCGCGGGCCGTTATCCGGGTTTTACCGGTTTCTTGGCCGCC
>RPPU01000201.1 GCA_003819975.1 Desulfobacteraceae bacterium | reverse complement strand
TTTGTCTTTAAAATAAAAAAGGCCCTAACAACAGGGCCATTTATTTCGCTAATTTTTCCAACCTTGTCAATCTATTCCGGTAATCTTAGCCCATTTCTATCATATTTATTGTGAAAATCTACAGCGTCGTCGCTTTTAAAAATTCCAATAAGCTGATATAAATAATCGGCTACGTGATTCAATTTCTCTTTATGTTGCGCCTGATCCAACCCGAACCAACCTTCAGGTTCCTTAGCATACCATTCCCGAATGGGTTGGGGAATCAATGAAAAACGATCTTGATCCAAGCTTTTAATAAATAAGGTTATGGTATTTGAAAACAAATCCAGGCGGCCGCGAAGGCGTATGTTTGAAATGATATGAGTGGAATCGAGTCGTTGATCTTTGGTGGATAAGCCCAGTTTTTCTATGGCCGTTTTGCTGATGCTCTCGAATACGTTGCGGACCAGGGTCATTTCCGGGTCTTTGGCCACCAAACGTCTTCGAAACTCCACCAACGAGCGGCGTGACAAATAGGCGTCTTCCTCGTGGGTATCCAAGGCGTAACGCCAGCGGATATCAAAGCCAAAGGCATCCAGGGCTTCTTGATCGCTCAGATTGTTCATCTCTTGGAGTAAAATCAAACCCAGAACGCGGGCTACGCTGAAATTGGGCCGGCCGGTCTTGCCGTAAAGTTTGGCATACTGGTCTTCACATTTGAACAGTATCGGGAAAACTTCAGAGTTAAACAAATGCGCCCATGTGGTTTTTAAGCGAGCGCAAAGCCCTGTGGATAACTGGGTATCCACTCCAAATAACTTTTTTTGGGGGTTTGTTTTTTTATACATGGTTGTGTTATAGTATATTTAAACGTAGATGGGAAGAGTTACTTCTCAGGAATCACATAGCCAACAACGTCCCGCTCGACGCTCGACGCGAATGGTCAGGCAACCGTTACCATTACATCAGATGTAATTAAGGATCGAATGGGATGGCCATTGTTAAAAGGAACAAAATTAACTGTAACCGCAACAGATGAAAACGGCCAGCCCACTGGGCAGCTTCCAGATGATGCACAGCCGAGTTACAGAGGCAAACAACTTGCAGTAAATTCGCAAGCCAAGCTTTCATTTACCTATAAAGCCGGAACCACACCGGGAGTCGCAACGATAAGAATTTATGTGGATTATGGAAAATCGGCGACGATACCACAGAATTTACTAGGCCAAGTACAAATAACACTTACCAACCCATAAAAGGAGGCGACCTCAGGTGAAAGCTAAAATTGCATCAATACTTCTTTTTTCTTTTTTTGCAATTATTAATCCTATAACAGCAAAAACAATTTATGACGAAGAAAACAATATGGTATTTCTTGGTGGTTGGCCGCTTGAAGCCTTAAGACTTTATTTGGATAAATCCGGAGAGAAATTAGCAAAAAAAATATATTCATATAATATAAAAGAAAGAAAAGAAAGATTATTCTACAATTCAGAAATGGAAATTGGAGCATATAATATTAATTTGAAAAATTATATGGCAATAAGCGTTCAACAACAAAATAGGCAGGGTGATATTCTCACTGAGGAATTAATTATCCTCAATAAAGATGGGGAAATTATTAAAAAGATAGAAGGAGTGATCACTCGTCATTTAGATGGATATTTTTCCTGGTCTCCAGATGGCAATAAGATCGCCTACGTCACAGGGAAATCATTAGTTGAAGTATTTCGTCCATTTGAGCCGCAAGGCATTTATATTTACGATATCAGCAACGATACAATTCGAAAGATCTCCGAAAAAGGTACTGATGTCAAATGGGCAAAATACGATAATAAAATTTATATTCAAGATAATTTTTTGCATAACAGTGAGGCGGAAATCTCAGTCTACGATCCCGTCGAGAATAAACTCACAAAAACCAACAAGAAAGGCTTAATTTTTTCAGACGACGGGAAATACTATCTTGCACAAAAATTGATCGGATTCCTCGAAGATTCGATGACTGAATACGCCGTTTTCGATAATATAAGCAATAAACCGGTTTATCGCTTTACAGAAGATGAAAAAGGTCTTTTAGATGAGTCTTCTGGAAATTACCGATTTATTAAAGGAACGCATAATCTGCTTATTGTAGGAACGAGCCAGTACAAAGTGTTTGATGTGGATAAACGAAAAACTATCGCTAAATGGGACAAGAGCCTTATTGGATTAAATAAAGATATGACCAAAGGGGTCATATATGAAGGCGGCGGAAAATTTGTGCATATTGTATTTCTAATTGATGGAATAAAAATAAAATCGGTACCGATACCATAGCAGAATGAACCGGGCGAAAGGCTGGAGCATTGCGTGGTACGCGAAGTCCGCGAAGAAACCGGCGTGCCGGTTACCAAAGTCTCCTATCACTCCTCGCAGCCCTGGCCCTTCCCCAACTCCATCATGTTGGGCTTCAATGCGGAAGCAAGCCAGGATACCATCCAAGTGGACGGCCATGAAATAGAAAAAGCTCAATGGTTCTCGCGTCCCGAACTCCGCTCCGCCCTTCAAAACGGCTCGATCGTTTTGCCGACCCCCATCTCCATCGCCTATCGCCTGATTGAAGATTGGTTTAACGCCGCAGGTCTCGGCAAATTGTCCGATATTGTTGAATCTTTGCAGCAGTAAAAACACCACCTGAGCATAGCGAAAGACCAAAATCCGAAGAATTTTAGACAGGATTAACAGGATCTACAAAATAAAGAAGCCTTCATCTCTTATCCACCGTTATATCCTCCGGGCAAATTCTTAGATAGGCGATGAGCTTTGTCGGAATAGACCTGGCACTCCGTAGGGGTTCAAAATTTTGAACCTCTACAAACGAAAACCTCCTAACTGCACTATTGGCCGGGCAAAGGCGGCGATTATTATTAAAGACGCAGGCTTTACAAGAATGTGACGATTCACCACATTCTTTAGCCTGCGTTCAATTTAACATTTTATTTTCTCTTGCAATTCTGTTAAAATGCAAACGATAAGGACACCTCATAAATAATGAACATCAATAAACCAAAATATATGGATATTTTCCACCTGACTTCCGATATTTTCAATAAATCCAAAGCGGAGGTTGTGCTGATCGGTGGGTTCGCCGTTAATCATTATAAGGTCGCCCGGCAAACAGCCGACATGGACTTTTTGATCACTAAAGAGGATTATGAACGCATTGACGATCTGCTGCAAAAAGAAGGCTACACGCCTTATTATACGCATGAAATTTTCATACGGCTGAAAAACATAGAGCCTTCTTTTTTCGATCTCGATTTCATGTTTATTGAAAAAAAAACCTTTGAAAAGATTCAAAAGGCCGGCCGCAAGATTGAGATCTCCGGAAAAAAATTCTCCATCCCGTCCTTGGATCATCTGATCGCGCTTAAATTGCATTCCATCAAATACAATCCCAAAAACAGAGAATTCCGGGATCTGCCGGACATTATCAACTTAATAAGATTAAATAAGGTGGATTATAAAAGCCGGTCATTCAGAGAACTTTGTCTGAAATTCGGTAATGAAGACTTGTATTCCAAAATTCTGCAACAAGCATAGTTGGATTGAAAGACATACCCATGGAAGACCTCAAACTCCCCATCATCGATTTCGACTTGCCGGACCCGGAGCCGCTTTCCATGGACGAATATGCGGCCTTCTGCCTGCTATGCCTAAAATCTGGTTTCGACCGCAAAGAATATGAACGCCAAAAAATTGAACGCTGCGTGACTGTACCGTTTCGGATTCCGGATAATGGGGAACAATCAGAGTAACTCATCGGGATCAAGCGGACACATCGTTTCCTGATCATCGTTCACCATCCCGGCTTGCCTTTGAATGCGGAAGGCTTAATGGAATATCCGGAAATCCTCTAAGCATAATCATTTCACGGATGTGATTGACATATCCCTCGAAAATGTATTCGTTCCAATACAATCTGTTCAAACCGTATTTCATGAAAAATTCGTAAGCTCGTTTTTTTTCTTTTATCTTGGTTTTGTCCAAATTCCGGTCGAAAAAGGCGATCCAATCTTTTTCTTTGGCAAATGCCAATCGGCCATCTTTCATTTCCGCTATAATATATGGAGTTGTAAAAACAACTTCATATCCGCATTTTAATTCGGGAAACGGTTCCGGCATTATCCTCGCCAACCAGATTTCACCGGGTCGGCCCAGATAACCGCTGGGCACGATGACTTTTATTTGATTTTGCGCGATCAACTCTCGTAAAAAAACAAAATTCCCGGAGACGCCTTCATGAACGTAGAATCCCATTCGCGAATCCCGCATGCACTCGCAGACTTTGATCAAACCCGGATCGATTTTAAAGTATCTGCATAGATCGATGGCGACCGTGGCAAACGATTCTTTTTTCAATCCAATGCAAAGATCAAAAAATCCCCAACATGAAAAATAAGACGTTGTTAAGGGGCTCATGGGCGGTCCCGACGGCAGATATTCGTCTTCCGCTTCTCCATAAGCCTTGGTCAACTTGGCCAGCGCCGGCAATCCGGCCAATTGCTCCACGAGCACCGAAATTTTATTTTGGGCGTAGACATAAATGCCGTGCAAAGGATCATAATCCGCAAGTTTTTTCTCGGAAATGACGGTTTTTTCCAAATTCGCCGCATGCACCTTCGCTTTTTTCAAATCGGAAAAATCGACAATTTTCCTGTTGATGTTTTTTTTAATTTCTTCAAGAACTTTTTCAGCTATTGGTTCCCCATTTGAACTTTTCAAAACTGCGCCTCCATCATCTTACAATCGCGACATTTGATTTTTGAGTTTTGAGACATCCTGTAGCCTAACTCGGCAAATTTGACCGCCCGACTGAAGTTTCCGACGATTTTGTCTTACCCATCGCTTTCCCCCAAGTGTTCGTATGTTTGCGTTACTATCGTATTTCTAATTAAGCCCGCAACAACGTTTGTATTTTTTGCCGCTGCCGCACGGGCAAGGTTGATTGCGGCTGACCTTGAAACTACGCGCCGGTTGGGGTGCCGATTCGTTCCGCATGGCCTGCATTTCACGGGCGACCTTCATCCGCAACGGCTTGAGTCCGAGCGAAAAATCGCGGACACATTGAATGAGCGCGCCTTCAAGCGTATCCAGGGACTTCGCGATCTGTACGATCCTCTCTTCCGAAGCCGTTTCCTCGGCTTGCAGATCGCTTTCATAAGATTGCACCTCTTGGAGTAATCTCCCGATGACGACTCCCGAGGCCCGGGGCGACGCCTCGGCCGCATCGCATTGGCCGGCCGCACCCATATTGAGCCCCGTGAAGAACCAAGCCAGCAACGAACTGCAATCCCGCGCCCTTTGCCTCATGCCTTCGAGTGTCGCCGGATAATCCTTATCTGGAAGAAAAAAATTTCCTTTTTTTTCACAATCGACCAAGTCATTCCAAAGCGCCATCAGCCCACCCATGAACTGCTGGGCCTCTTCCTGCGATTCAAAAGGGATCTGGTTTTCTCCCAGGATCAAAGGTATATAGCCGGAAGGCATCACCAATTTCGGCGCGGCCAACAAACCGTAAAACAAGCCGTAAACCTCATGTAGCGAACGCGGTGAACCCACTTTCAGCAATTGCTCCCGCATGGCCGCATCGCCCGCGTATTTTTTATCGAAAATCATTGAAACCGGACCTCCTTGGTAATTGACGTATGCCACCCTTCTTCATATTCAAATGTATCGCTAACGGAACCAGTATTGTCGTCTGCGCTTACAAGGCAAGCTAATAATAGATAAAAATCAAGGTTTTGATCGCGATGTTTTTCATAAAGCCTCCAAAAAAATCTACTCTTGTGCTTTCCCTTGCCACGGCTCGCCCGGGATCAGGGGCGCCAATTGATTCATGACAAATTCTTTTGCTGTATGAAAATTAAAAGACTCATCCTTTATCAACACCGACTTGATGTCATTGAAAAACCGGGGATCATTGATCTTTTCCAGCAGATTCCGTTCAAACTCGGCACCCGATAGGTCAATGTTACCCTTCCTTCAGACCTGTCACGTTTTGGCGCGCCAAGCCAGGAATTGAGCTTTTCCTGAATGGCATCCATAATAGATCCGATGGAACCGGCATGCACCTGGACCAGATCAATATCTTCAGAGTAGCGCAACGGGGCCATATGAAGCTTGAAAAGCGCTGTCCCGCCGCGAAAAGCCAGATGTTCAGCCAGAAGAGAATTGCTGAACATCTCGACCAGCGCCCTGCTGATGATTAGGTCTTGCTCTACCTGATAAGTCTCGATCCAGGGGGCAGACTTTTTCCATTCTGATATGAAGTCCCGGGGTATCAAACCTCTGCCTCCACTTTTGCATTTACCATGATTCGCCAGCTTTTTAACCGGCTTATCCCCTGGCAGGGTTGTGATGGAACAAGCGGCACCACCACAGGTTTCTTTTGAGCGATATATTCCGACAATTCTTCAGTTTTATTCTGCGCTCCGACCAGATCGAGAAGATAACCAAGCCTTTGAGCCCATGCTATCGGCGAAAGCTCTGCTATTTGCATCAATTCACGGCCATCAAGTTTTTCAGCAAGCTCAGTCAGGATGGTTGCCACATTATCAAATCCCGCCGCATGATGAGGATAGCCCACAAGGTCAAAAGCGGTTGCCGCCGGCGTTGAGATTTTCAAGTATCCTCTGGGGGTTTTAAAATCTAAGGTGGGTATCTTTTCCATGTTTTTTCTGGCAATAAATTCCACCCGCACCTGCCCGCAGATTATTTCAGGCTTGTTTTTAGCTACAACAACCTGAAAGACCTGGGGGCGGTGGTGAGCCGCCCCATTATATTCGGCGGCGCTGAGCAAACCCGCGTAATATTTTTCTCCCAAATGATTCATAAGGTCGGGGATGAAATGGCTTGCCGGCAAGCAACCAATATTTCTGAATTCCAGGGGGACAATTACGTAAAAGCCTTTATACGGCATGGCCAGTTCGCCTTTTTGCCGCAAACGCCGGAGCGCCGCGCGAGTTGCAACCATTGAAGAGCCTAAAGCGATGGCTGCTTCTTTCGTGGTTAAGCTGTAACGCCCGTTTGCCGTCAACTCAGATATGAATTTTTGTCCATGCATATTTCCCAACCATTGATGTAACGCTTGGCTAAAGTAACACATTTCGTTACTTTAGCTAAGTGATAAATACAATTCTCCTCTCTTGCCTCTGCCCCATCCATCTCGCGCTTGCTGGTAATTCCCGGCAGCATACGAAGGTCTCCATCACGGGATCCCGGCTGATACTGGGTTTCGATAAGTCCCGATACGTCATAACGGCTTGTCCTAGTCAAAGATACAAAATCATACGGCAAATTACTATTTATCCAAGATATTTATGCTTAATTATGTATAGCTTGTTAAATTTTATAAAAATACGTTTCGTTATGCTGGTGAATAGAGGGTTTAAAAGTTGCGGAAATCTGAGTATGGGTATATTGAAGAAAGCTCCAAATTTGTATTTTTTTTCATTCCTTCTGTTAAAATTTGCGTCAGTTTGATAGCGAGCGGACAAAGCAGTGGAATTGAGAGGTTATAAATGGAAGACCTTAAACTCCCCATCATTGATTTCGACCTGCCGGACCCGGAGCCGCTTTCCATGGATGAATATGCGGCCTTCTGCCTTCTATGCCTCAAATCCAATTTCGACCGCGAAGAATATGAACGCCAAAAAATTGAACGCTGCGTGACCGTTCCGTTTCGGATTATTGATGATGAAAAGCCGTCATCGCGGTAGGATTTCACGCTTCTTGAAAGCCAAGGATGGGCTTTAACCTTTTGACAAACTTTTTTAGCAGATAGGGCAAAGGATTACCATGCGGTTACCAGTT
>RPPU01000200.1 GCA_003819975.1 Desulfobacteraceae bacterium | reverse complement strand
GATCCGTCCTTGATTTTTTTGACCGTGCCTTCAATCAGGGCTGAAGTGTTTTTAGCCGCCTCGGCAGCGCGCATAGCCAGGTTGCGAACCTCGTCCGCCACCACGGCAAACCCGGCCCCGGCCTCGCCGGCCCGGGCCGCTTCCACGGCCGCGTTCAAAGCCAGCAGATTGGTTTGAAAGGCGATCTCGTCGATGGTCTTGACGATATGCGAGGTCTCTTCACTGGCCTGGGAGATCTCTTTCATGGACCCGATCAGATCCGCCATGGAGTCGTTGGCCTGGCGGACCACTTGGTTGACTTCCTTCATGAGTCCGTCGGCGTTGCGGGCGTAATCGGCGTTCTTTTTGGACATGGAGGAAATCTCCTCCAGGACCGAGGAGGTCTCCTCAATGGAGGCGGCCTGGCCGGAAGCGCCGTCGGAGAGGGATTGGCTGGTGCTGTAGACCTGGCCGGCGGCCGAGGCGACCTGGGTGCTGCTTTCGGTCAGTTTTTGGATGGAGTCGCGCAAGGCCCGGTTCACGGAACGCAGGATCAAAAAACTGAGCGCCAGCAGCACGAGAATGCCGCATAAGGCAGTGAGTATTCCGGCCCGGTTGGCGGCTTTACTGCTGTTTTCCATGCTGTCCTTGGCCAGCGTGTTGATGTTCAGTGCTTTTTCCTGAACCAGGAAATTATTTTTTTGAAGTTCCGCATTCAAATCCTTAGTGCTTTTCCAGGTGGCTAAAATGGAATCTTCCAGGTTTTTAATTTTAGGAAATAAAGCCTGGACTTCGTTCCAGAAATTCATGAACTCCGGGTTGTTCATGGTGCCCAAGGTCATTTTGATGTTTTCGATTTTTAGATTAAAATCTTTTTCCAGCACGGTTTTGTTTTTAGTGTATTTTTCCAAATCGTTATTGAGAAAAAAATCCTGCAGGAAAACGGTGCGGTCGGTGCTGAGAATCATAAGATTTTTCAGCTCTTCGCGCAGGCCGGCCTTGTCGGTGGCCAGAGATTTACCGGCGATGAACGCCATGGCCTCTTCCACTTCCACGGGTTTGACGATTTTACGGCAGGATTCATTCTGCTGCTGGATCGTATTGTAGAGCTCCTGTTTTTCCTTGGCGATCTTTTTCAGGTTTGCGGTCATGCTTTTGAAAGAATCGGCTTGTTTGTCCTTTAGCGGCAGCATTTCGTCGACCAGTTTTTTAATTTCGGCCGCGCCGGTCAGGGATTGGATTTTGAGGATGCTTTCATCGAGGTTTTTTTGATATTGCGCCAGCTGAATCAACAACGTGTCGTCATTGCTGCTGATGTATTTTTCCTCGGCCACCATCATTTCTAAAATATTTTTGAAAATCAAATTGCCTTGTTCCCCGACGCCGAGATTTTTTTTATTGGAAATATCCAGAAATTGATTGACCCCGGCAATGACCATGATTCCCAGGATGCCGAAAACGGGAAATAGAATGATTTTGGAACGAATGCTGGAAAACGTAAAGGCTTTGAATCCGATCATGATTGGCTCCCAAAAAAGATGAGCGGCATGGGAAAGCCGACTATTGTTCCCGGGTCGGCAATCCCTTGCCCTAGGTTATTCGTATATACCGGCCATAGCCGCCACATTTTCACCGGGCACCCGATAGATATAAGAGGCTTTGGGCGAAGGGGTTGTTTCACCCGGTTTCGGCCACATATAATTCACCCAGCCTTCACCCGGATTTTTGGCCACAATCAGAAATTCATTGTAAAACATTTTGCCGTTAATATCCTTTAAACCCACATTGCTTTTGCCGATCATGACCGGATTGGCCGGGTGGGCCAGGGTTACGCCGGTATCAATGTTGAAGAGGACGACATAGGTGTCCTTCCAAACAAAGGGGCTGTTTTTTTCCATGATTTTTTTGATGGCCGCATCCACACCGACTTTTTTAACCAATTCGGCTGCTTCTTTGCATTTGGCCACGCACTCTTCTTTGGTCGCTTTTTCCGCGGCATAAAGGTAAGAGAGCGCAAAAATCATGGATAGTAAAATAAGAGCGATTTTAAAACTTTTCTTCATCTGCAGACCTCCTGATCGTTAAAATGTTTTTTGGGGCACTTTGTAATAGCCTTATTTGCAAAACTTGAATTTGGCCTAGCGGCTATAGTAGGCTGCAATATCAATGCCATAAGGCCAGGCTGTCTCCGGTGAATTTTTTATGTTATTTCTTCTTTGATTCCAAGTGGATACACATGCAGACCCAGTCGGTCTTTATCAGAAATTCTTGCGATTCAATGGTTTTATTAGGCGCCAGTAATCTGACATTGGGTTTTCCCTGGGTGGTCAAATTAGCGCAGGAATTAAATGGGGATTCGATTGAAATTTGGGCAGCCCTCGGTTATGACCGCTCTTATGGCAGGCAAAGCCGGGTCTTAGGCCGGGTTTTGCCCGGGATTTTGTATGGGTTCGATCCGATCCATATCCGGCTTGGCCAATGGAAAAACGCCTGGCAGAATATCCTCGAATCGGGCCATGCTCCTGTTTCCTGGAACTCAATTCCAAAGATCAAGGTATCGAATGGGTGGGATTTCAGTTGAGCCGGCCGGAAAAGCAACGCCTTTTTAAATGGGAAATGGGCAAGCCGCAACCGGCTTTCAGGATGGGGAGAAGTCGGGTATGGCTGTATTGAGAACGTGCGAACGTGAGAACGTAAAAATGTAAGAACGTAAGAACGTAAGAACGTAAGAACGTAAGAACGTAAGAACGTAAGAACGTGTGTCCTTAGGGAACGGAAAAAACACCATGCCTGTAAAAACCAAAAAACCGAATTCCTATTCGGAACGGATCCAACAGACGATCCGGCGCATCCCCTACGGCAAAGTGGCCACTTACGGCCAGATTGCCGCGTTGGCGGGCAATCATCGCGGTGCGCGCCAGGTGGTGCGGATCCTGCATGCTTGTTCCCGGAAAGAAAAATTGCCCTGGCACCGGGTCGTCAATGCTCGGGGAGCCGTCAGTTTGCGACCGGGTTGCGGCTATGAAGAACAATATTATCTGCTCTCGCGGGAAGGCATTGCCTTCAACCCAAAAGGTTTGATCGATTTGAAACGGTTTTTATGGCAACCGGAAGTTGCCGATTGGGATTGGCCGGGGTTTTGACAGGATGAACCGGATAGAAAATTGAGATTTTATTGCTTTTTACCGTGAACCCCGGATGATTTTCCTAATCATCCGTTCTTGGGAACCCCGGATGACAGCTTCTGGTCATCCCCGGATGATTTTCCTAATCATCCGCTCTTGTGAACCCCGGATGATTTTCCTAATCATCCGCTCTTGTGAACCCCGGATGATTTTCCTAATCATCCGTTCCCGTGAACCTTCATTATGACCCTTTTTTCAATTTTCCGGAGCCGGCGGAGTCGTGACCGGTTCCAAGCGTTTTTTAATTTTATATTCCACGAGTATCTTGTCGGCTGAGCCGGGCTCTATTTGCGCCACCTTATCATCCAATACCAATCCAATGGTAATCAGCCCTGATTCCCGAATGTTTTCCAAGCGAATCGGACGGGTATAAATCGTGGTCATTTTTTTCAGAGCCAAACTGCCGCCGCCGACGATCACGCTCTCCGGAGTGCATTTGACTCGCTCCAGGATCAGGTTTTCGGGCAATGTTCCGGACCAATCCACCTGGACCGGTAATTCTTTTTTCACCAGGGCGTCCAGGGTAACCACGACTTTTTGAGGGTGGATTGTCTTCAGGATGACTCCGGGCGGTAAGGTAATGTTCTCGGGGGTCAGAGTATAGGCATTGAGGCCGGCTACGGCTTTGGCCAAGTCCAAACGGGCGTGAATATGCTGGGGTTGAATGGATTTGATCAAAGGTCCGGAGCCGCTTAAATTCAGGTTGACCGTATTGATCGAGGTGTTCATGATCTCCATTTGAGGATTGCGGTTCATGTATTCGATGGGAATTTCCAGGGTGATCAAGGTGTCGAGCCCTTGGGTGAAACTGAACCAGATAGTGGAGATAAACAGAATCGAAAAGAGCGCGGTCAGACTGTGTTTGATTTTTTTCTTGAACCAAAAAGAGGCGGAAACCGCGCCGCTGCCCATATGTTCCTGGAGTATGCGGATCAATTTTAAATCATTGGGCACTTCCGATAAGGTCGATTGCTGGGCAGCCACGATCGTGCCCCGTTCTTCGGAAACCACCAGAACCAGGGCATCGGTTATTTCCACCAAGCCGGCCGCGGCCCGGTGGCGGGTGCCGTAATAAGAGGGCAGATCTTCGCGGCTCGAAAGCGGTAATATCACGCCGACTTCGGTGACTTGATCGCCGCTGATGATGGCGGCGCCGTCATGAACCGGATTATCGGGCCAAAAAATACTGACGAGCATTTCCTTGGAAAGGCGTCCTTTCCAGGGAATGCCTTTTTGAATGATGGTTCCGAGATCTTCCTTGCCCGGAAAAACCATAAGCGCGCCCAGGTGCTTTTTTTTCAATTCAAAAACGGCTTTCACAATGACTTCAATGGGCGTATCCAGCGGTTTGGAGGAGACCCCCCAAAGAATGGTGCGGATATTCCGGGCTTGCAGGACTTGGCGCAGCTCGTTTCTGAAAACCACGATGATGATAATGGCCGCCACGGCCGTAATGCCTTGCAAGGCCCAACTCGTGACGATCAGCCCGATGGAGGAAGTCAGGCGTTGGAAAATCCAGAGCAAGCCCAGGCCGCTGATGACGCGAAAGACATAGGTCCCGCGGAAGATAATATAAAAACGGAACAGGATGTAACTGGCCAAGCCGATATCGATCAGATCCTGCCAGCGCAGATTGTTGAAAAAACTCGATAGATGAATCATGAACGCATCAATCCGTAATGCTGAAACGTAAAATTTTTAACAGATTACCGCTCTCATCCGTAATTTCCACCCGCCAGGGCCCTTGGTCGGATTCGCGCAGTTCAATTTTACTCCAAGTGAACCCCTGGAGGGGCTCGATCGACAAGGGGAAGCGCGAACTTAATTTATCGGCCTTGTACCAGTTATGGAACAGAACGATTTTTTTGGATACCCGGGTCATATAGGAGAAACAAACGGCCTTGCCTTTGGCTATGGAAAAAAGCACGGTTTCATTGAGCGGATGATTGTCGATAATATTTTCACACATCATGGACCGACCCAGCGGATTGCCGGCAGTAGGGATTGAAAACGTTTTTTGGGGCTGATCGGCCTGAGCATAAAAAACCGGGGTTAGGATCAGAGCGCACAATAAAACAAACCGGCAAGCCGGTTTGTTTAGGGGATTTTTTTTAAAAAACCCTTTTTGGGATTGCGTCCGTCTGTTAAAAAGATTATTCATATCGGCCAATGTATCTAAAATTATTATTTTTTCAACCATAATCTCAATCTATGATAAAGTCCTGACATGAAATCCATAATCTTGAAAAGCGGTCGGGATGAATCGGCCCAAAGGCGACACCCCTGGATTTTTTCCGGTGCGATTAAAAAAGCAGATGGCGATCCCGCTAACGGAGAGACCGTCGAGCTTTATGGCGCGGACGGCACCTGGCTGGCCCGGGGCGCCTATTGCGGTCATTCCCAAATCAGGGTCCGGATTTGGTCCTGGGATTCCGCTGAAACAATCGATGCCCGATTTTTTGCCGGCCGTTTGGAGCGGGCCTATCAAGCCCGCCGGGAGCTTATCGCCCGGCAAGGCCTATCTGCTTTTCGTTTGATCTATGGCGAGTCGGACGGTTTGCCGGGACTGATCGTGGATCAATACGATCGTTTTTTGGTCTGCCAATTTTTATCGGCCGGAGCCGAATATTGGAAACCGGAGATTGTCCAAGCCTTGCGGCAGATGCCGGGCGTGGCCGGTATTTTCGAGCGCTCCGATGCGGATGTCCGCTTGAAAGAGGGCCTTGAAAAAATCAGCGGTCCGCTTTGGGGGGAAGAACCTCCGGACTTGGTCGCCATAAGGGAAGGGGATTTGCAATTTTGGGTGGACCTGCGTAAAGGCCACAAAACCGGGTTTTACCTGGATCAGCGCGAAAACCGCCTGGCGCTGCGCGAATTCTGTCCAGGCGCGGAAGTCCTAAACTGCTTTGCTTATACGGGCGGATTCGGCGTGGCGGCTCTGCGGGGCGGAGCGAACCAAGTCGTGAATATCGATACGTCCCGAGAGGCACTGGATTTAGCCCTGCGTAATACAGTTTTGAATGATTTACCCGAGGCGCGGCTGGTCAATGAGGCTGAAGATGTTTTTGTGGCCCTGCGCAAGTACCGGGACACGGGCCGTCAATTCGATCTGGTGGTCCTGGACCCGCCCAAGTTTGTCCATTCGGCCGGCCAATTGCAAAGAGGCTGCCGGGGATACAAAGATATAAATTTATTGGCGCTGAAGCTGCTGCGGCCGGGCGGAATTTTGTTCACCTTTTCCTGTTCCGGACATGTGGAGCCTCGGTTGTTTCAAAAAATCGTGGCCGATGCGGCCCTGGATGCGGGACGGGATTTGCAAATCATCCGTTTTTTGGGCCAGGCCGCGGATCACCCGGTGGCGGCTGCGTTTCCGGAATCTCAGTATTTAAAAGGGATTATTGGAAGGGTGAGTTGAGAAGGGATCAAGGGATCAAGGTTTCAAGGGGTCCGTAGAGACCCGTAGAGATATAAAGTCATCTCTACGCGTATGTCTCTACGTCCAAGGGTTATGAAAAAAAGAATATCGAATATCGAACACCGAATTTTGAATAATGAAGTCAAGAAAAAAACGAGAAACAAAAAACCGGAAATTATAGTCCGGAAACGATAGACGAGAAACCAGAGACCAGGAATCAGGAGAGATATGGAAAAAATCGTTGAAGGAATGGTTTGGTATGTAGCGTTTGTTTTTTCAGTAGTGGTGCATGAAGCCGCGCACGCGCTGGCGGCTTTAAAATTGGGCGACCCCACGGCTTATCACGGCGGTCAAGTCACCTTAGATCCCTGGCCGCATATCAAGCGGGAACCGATCGGAACCGTGGCTGTGCCGATTGTTTCTTTTCTACTCGGCGGCTGGATGATCGGCTGGGCCAGCACGCCTTACGACCCTTTTTGGGCGCGCCGCTATCCGCAACGCTCGGCCCTGATGTCTTTGGCCGGGCCTTTGTCCAATTTGATATTGATTGTCCTGTCGGGAATCATCATTGTGTGGGGTTTGAAATCGGGTTTTTTCTTTCGCCCTGGTCCCGGTGGTTTTAGTTTTTCTTCCATTGTGGAATCTGCGCCGGGAAGTTTTTTATCGGCCGTGGCGGTTTTCATTAGCATACTTTTTTCCCTGAATGTAATCCTGTTTGCGTTCAACCTTCTACCCCTTCCGCCCATGGACGGCAGTAATGCGGTAGTCCTCTTGCTTTCCGAAGAAACAACACAAAAGTACTTGGATTTCATTCAAAATCCAATCTACGGTTTTATTGGCCTTTTTATTGCTTGGAATCTTTTCGGATACGTGCTAAGACCCATTTTTAAATTGGCGCGCAACTTGGTTTATTGATTAAAACATTTAAAGAAATAAGCCGTATTGGGAAGTATTTTGAAAAACCCTTGGCTCGAGATTCCGCTTTGCGATTACGAAGGCCACAGGGCATTGCCGCAGGTGGCCCAGGCCCGGCTTTTGGCCGATGTTTTTGCGCGCGCCTTGGGTCGGTATTCGCCTGAATCCGTCGCGGTTCTGGGTTGTGCGGGCGGGAGCGGGTTTGAACGGATCGATCCGGAAACCATTTAACGCGTGGTCGGGGTGGCTCTGAATCCCGATTGCATCCGGCAAGCTAGCGTGCGGTTTGAGCGAAAATTCAGGGTTCTGGAATTGTTCGCTGCCAATATTGAGACAGATGAGTGCCTAT
>RPPU01000199.1 GCA_003819975.1 Desulfobacteraceae bacterium | reverse complement strand
CAAATGTTTCGTTATCGCCGCTGTCAATGTCGTCTTGCCATGGTCTATATGCCCGATTGTCCCCACGTTCACGTGCGGCTTCTTCCTCTCAAATTTCTTCTTCGACATCGTTAACCCTCCTTATGCAACAATAAAATGAGCGAAAAAATGGTTGCGGTCATCCTTTCAAAAAATTTGGTTCAAAATTACCAGCGATAATGGGCGAAGGCTTTATTGGCTTCAGCCATCTTATGCGTATCCTCCTTTTTCTTGATGGATGCACCCCGATTATTGGCAGCATCAATCAGTTCGCCGGCTAGCTTGGCGGACATACTTTTTTCACCCCTGCCGGTTGCGAAATTGATAATCCACCGAATGCTTAAAGCCTGGCTTCTTTCCAGCCGCACCTCGGTTGGGATTTGGTAGGTAGATCCGCCGACCCTCCTTGATTTCACCTCAACAATCGGCTTCACATTATTCATGGCCTTTTGAAAAATAACCAGCGGGTCTTCCTTAAGTTTTTCCCTAATAATATCAAAAGATTGATAAATAATCGCTTCAGCGGTGCTTCTTTTGCCTTTTCGCATAATAGAGTTCATAAACTTTGCTAACAGCAAATTTTTATAAAGAGGATCAGGCAATATCTCTCTTTTAACTACCACTCTTTTCCTGGGCATGACTGACTCCTTTAAATACTCTTGGGCCTCTTAGCGCCGTATTTGGATCGTCCTTGTCTACGGTCATCCACTCCGGAAGTATCCATGGTTCCCCGGATGATATGATATCGTACTCCAGGCAAATCTTTGACGCGCCCTCCCCGGATCATAACCACTGAATGTTCCTGTAAATTGTGACCTACTCCGGGAATATAGGAAGTCACTTCAATGCCGTTGGTTAACCGCACCCTGGCAACCTTCCGTAAGGCTGAGTTGGGCTTTTTCGGCGTTGATGTATAAACCCTCACACAAACCCCCCTTCGCTGGGGACAGGCTTGTAAGGCCGGAGTTTTAACCTTTTTTCTGGCTCTTCTACGGCCGCTTCTTATCAACTGATTAATCGTTGGCATGCGCCATTCTCCTAATATGCCCTCTGCAAAATATCAACCTATTTTCAACACCGCAAAATTTACAAAATCCAATCTTTTATTGATTTGCATAGGATTTGTCAAGAAATTTCATTAAAAAACAAAAAATTAATTCTGAACCTCTATCTCTAAGTTGCGATAAGACTTTAAACCTGTTCCAGCCGGAATCAACCGTCCCATGATGACATTTTCTTTCAGGCCTTTTAGATAATCGACCTTGCCGGCCACAGCTGCATCTGAAAGCACCTTGGTGGTTTCCTGAAAAGACGCCGCTGAGATAAAGCTTTCCGTGCTAAGGGAAGCTTTAGTGATTCCCAGTAATAAAGGCTCTGCCAAAGCCGGTTTTCCGCCTTTTTCAATAATCTTTAGATTCTCCTCATCAAAACGCACTTTTTCAATATGTTCGCCTAAAAGGAAATTAGAATCACCGCCTTGAGTTACAGCCACTTGCCGCAACATCTGTCGGACGATCACTTCAATGTGTTTATCATTGATGCTGACACCTTGAAGCCTATAAACTTCTTGAACTTCATCCACCAGATATTTGGCTAACTCCTTAATACCCCTGATTTTTAGAATATCATGCGGATTGGCGGAACCATCCATCAGGGCTTCTCCGGCTCGGACATAATCGCCTTCAAGAACGCTGACATGTTTTCCCTTAGGAATAAAATACTCGCTCGCCTCCCCCATATCCGGTGTGATCAATACCTTACGGCGACCTTTACTATATTGACCAAAAGACACGGTTCCATCAATTTCAGTTAATACTGCATTCTCTTTTGGTTTGCGCACCTCAAATAATTCCGCTACCCGGGGTAACCCTCCGGTAATATCCTTTGTTTTGGTCGTTTCGCGAGGTATTTTAGCTAAAACCGTACCCGCGGTGACTTCAGTGCCTTCATTCACCATAATAATAGCACCAATGGGCAGGTGATAGCGGGCTTTCCCCTTAGCTGAACCGGCAATGGATGCCGTATGACCTTTTTCATCTTTAATAGAGACTCTTGGTCTGAGATCAACCTCACGTGATTCCACAATAACTCGGCTGCTTTTACCCGTGACCTTATCGCGTTTTTCCTGCATGGTCACCTCTTCAACAATATCACCATATTTAATAACACCGGGGACTTCAGTAAGAATCGGAATATTAAAGGGATCCCATTCCGCCAGGATCTGGCTGGGCTTGATCTCTTGGCCGTCTTCGATCCTTAATATAGCTCCATAAATAACAGGATACCGTTCAATTTCTCGACCGCCTTTACCCAGTATGGCAATTTCTCCATTACGATTCATGACGACATGCATGCCTTCGGCATTTTTAACCGTCTTAAGATTCTGAAAACTGACCTGACCCTCATTTCGGGATTGCATGGTCGTTTGCTCAACCCGCTTACTGGCTGTACCGCCGATATGGAAGGTCCGCATGGTCAATTGGGTTCCGGGTTCACCAATGGATTGGGCGGCAATAATACCGATCGCTTCACCGATATTTACTTCATGACCATGAGCGAGATCACGGCCATAGCATTTTTTACAAACGCCTCGTTTGGTTTGACAAGTCAATACGGAGCGCATTTTTAATCTTTCAATACCGGCATTTTGCAGCTCCAGCACTTTCTGTTCATTAACATCTTCATTGGCCGAAATAAGAAGGTCTCCGGTCACCGGATCGACCACATCTTCCAAAGCGACTCTTCCCAACACGCGATCACCCACCCGCTGGATAATTTCACCGCCTTCAATCAAGGAAGTCACCCAGATACCATCTATGGTTCCGCAATCTTCTTCGGTAATAACGGCATCTTGAGCCACATCGACCAACCGGCGGGTTAAATATCCGGAGTTCGCGGTTTTTAAAGCCGTATCGGCCAAACCTTTTCGAGCGCCATGGGTCGAAATAAAATACTGCAAAACAGTCAAACCTTCCCGAAAGTTGGAGGTGATGGGAGTTTCAATGATCTCCCCGGAAGGCTTGGCCATCAAACCTCTCATGCCGGCCAGCTGCCGCATCTGATCCTTGCTGCCGCGTGAGCCGGAGTCGGACATCATATAGATGGCATTAAAGCTATTCGAGCGTACGGATTTACCGTCTGGTCCCTTGATGTCTTCGACGGCCATTTGGCTCATCATTTCCGACGCGATGCTTTCGGTCGATTGGGCCCAAATATCAACCACTTTATTATATTTTTCACCGTCCGTAATCAAACCGCTTTTATATTGATCATCGATTTTCTTTACTTCATTTTCGGATTTTTCTATGATCTCCGCTTTTTTAGCGGGGATCGTCATATCATTCATGGAAATGGAAATGCCGGAGAGCGTTGCATATTTATAGCCGGTATCCTTCAAACGGTCAGAGAGGATAACGGTTGACTTAATCCCATCCCGGCGATAGGATTCGTTAACCAAATTTCGCAATTCCTTTTTGGTCATGACCTTGTTAATATTAGCAAAAGGCAGGCTACCGGGCAAAACCTCGTATAAAAGAACACGCCCGGTAGTTGTTTTTTCTATTTTATCGTTAATACGAACTCTAATAGCCGCATGTAAATCCAGCACGCCTAAATCAAAGGCGGTCCTGACTTCATCGATACTGGCAAAAACCTTGCCTTCTCCCTTACAGAAAGGCCGCTCACGGGTCATATAATAAATGCCGAGCACAATATCCTGACTGGGAACGATGATGGGTTCTCCATTGGCCGGGGATAAAATATTATTGGTGGACATCATAAGAACCCGGGCTTCAATCTGCGCCTCAATAGACAAGGGCACATGCACAGCCATCTGATCGCCGTCAAAGTCCGCATTAAACGCCGTACAAACTAAGGGATGAAGTTGGATGGCTTTTCCTTCGATCAAAATCGGCTCAAAAGCCTGAATACCCAAACGATGCAAGGTCGGTGCGCGATTTAAAAGAATGCAATATTCCCTTACAACTTCATCCAGGGCATCCCAGACTTCCGGGGTTTCCCGTTCAACCATTTTTTTGGCTGATTTTATGGTTGAGGCCAATCCTTTTTCATCCAATTTATTGTAAATAAATGGCTTAAATAACTCCAACGCCATTTTTTTAGGAAGTCCACATTGATGCAATCGCAAATCCGGACCTACCACGATAACCGATCTTCCGGAATAATCGACCCGCTTACCCAACAAGTTCTGACGAAATCGGCCCTGCTTACCTTTAAGCATATCACTTAAGGATTTGAAAGGCCGCTTATTGGCGCCGGTTACGACTTTGCCGCGACGTCCGTTGTCAAAAAGCACATCAACCGCTTCTTGCAGCATTCGCTTTTCATTACGAACGATAATATCCGGGGCGTTAAGTTCCAGAAGTCTTTTAAGGCGGTTATTTCGATTAATAACCCGGCGATAGAGATCATTGAGATCCGAAGTGGCGAACCGCCCGCCATCTAAAGGAACCAGCGGTCTTAAATCCGGCGGTAAAACCGGAATAACATTCAGGATGGTCCATTCCGGATGGTTTTTGGATTCTCTGAACGCATCGATGACTTTCAAACGTTTCGCCAACTTTTTCTTTTTTGCATCCGAACGGGTCTCGACCATATCGGTTCTGAGATGAACGGAAAGCTCATCCAAATTCAGGACGCGCAACATGGACTGAATGGCCTCGGCGCCGATCCCGGCTACAAATCGGTTGCCGTATTCTTCCCGAGCTCGCAATAATTGCTCATCCGTCAGCAGACTGCTTCTGATTAAAGGCGTGTCTTTAGGATCTATGACGATATAGTTTTCAAAATAAAGTACCCGTTCAAGGTCCTTCAGGGTCAAATCGACTAAATTACCGATCTTGGACGGCAAGCATTTTAAAAACCAGATATGCGCTACCGGCGAGGCCAATTCAATATGCCCCATCCTTTCGCGACGAACTTTCGATTGGATAACCTCCACACCGCACTTCTCGCAAACAATCCCGCGATGTTTCATCCTTTTGTATTTGCCGCAATTACACTCATAGTCCTTGATGGGGCCGAATATCTTGGAACAAAAAAGGCCGTCGCGTTCCGGTTTAAAAGTGCGATAATTAATGGTTTCCGGTTTTTTAACTTCGCCAAAAGACCTTTCTCTGATTTTTTCAGGAGAAGAAATGGAGATCTTGACGGCATTATAGCTTGAGGGATCTTTTGGTTTTGCAAAAAAATTATATAATTCTTCCAATGTTCTCTCCTTTGAATGAAAGGGTTCTCGGGAGTCCCGAGCTTATGATCCTATCGCGATATAGGATTCTTGCTTGTTAACGCTATATCGGATGGATGGCCGAATTTCGAGGCACTCGGGACTCTTGCGTTATCAAGCCGAATTCGAAGAAAAAAAAGCAATTTAAATCATCTGCGATATATTCTAATGTTTCATTTATAATTTAAATCTGGCTGTCTTCAAACAGCTGAACTTCCAAGCCAAGGCTTAATAATTCTTTTATTAAGACCTTAAAAGATTCAGGCAAACCTGCTTCCAGAACATTATTCCCTTTTACAATTCGTTCATACATACGTGTTCTTCCGGCCACATCATCGGATTTTACGGTTAAAAACTCCTGCAATGAATAGGCTGCTCCATAAGCTTCCATGGCCCAAACTTCCATTTCTCCGAGTCTCTGCCCGCCGAATTGAGCTTTGCCGCCCAAAGGTTGTTGGGTGACCAATGAATAGGGGCCGATGGAACGGGCATGAAGTTTATCATCCACCAAGTGATGTAATTTCAAAACATACATCGTGCCAACCGTCACTTTTTGTCTAAAAGGTTCACCGGTACGACCGTCATATAATGCAGCTTGCCCGCTCTCCGGCAATCCGGCGGCCGTTAAACATTTCTTTATCTCATCTTCATTGGCGCCATCAAACACCGGCGAAGCCATATAAACACCATTTTGAATTGACCGAGCGTGTTCGATCAAATTTTCATCGTCTAAATCTTTGAAAACTCTTTTATATTCTTCATTCGAAAAAATATCTTTTAGTTTTCTTCTTAAAGCTTCGGTGTCTTTAAGATTATGAAGCAATTCTTTCACTTGCCGGCCTAATTCGTAGGAGGCCCATCCTAAATGGGCTTCCAAAACTTGCCCCACATTCATACGTGAAGGAACTCCCAACGGGTTTAGGATAACATCTACCGGCGTTCCATCTTCAAAATAGGGCAAATCTTCAACGGGTAAAACTCTGGAAAGAACGCCTTTATTGCCGTGCCTTCCGGCCATCTTATCGCCAACCGACAATTTTCTCTTGACCGCCACATAAACTTTAACCATTTTGATGACGCCGGGAGCGAGATCATCGCCCATACCCAGTCTTTCAATGCGTTCATCAAACAATAAATTTATTTCTTCGACTCTTTGGATATATTTCTCTACGATTGATTCGACTTGTTCGATTAAATCCATGGGGGCATCCAGATCAACCCCGGCCCAAGATTCAACGGAAACCTTTTCCATGTCTTCTTCGCCGATAGGTTTCCGTGTGGTCACCAGCGGTTTACCGGTGCTTTTATCCATAAGATTTCTTTTTAATTTTTTACCCAACAGAAGTTCTTTGAGCTTTCCTAAAATACTCCTTCGAATAATTTCAATCTCATCCTCTTTGTCTTTTTCCAGTTTGGCTTTTTCTTCCTCTTCAATAACTAAACTGCGATGGTCTTTTTCGACCCCTCTCCTCGAAAAAACTTTTGTGTCGATTACAATGCCTTCCACACCGGGCGGGACTCTCAAAGAGGTGTCTTTAACATCGCCGGCCTTATCGCCAAAAATCGCTCGTAACAATTTTTCTTCCGGAGAAAGTTGGGTTTCACCTTTGGGGGTAATTTTACCGACCAGGATATCTCCCGGCCGGACTTCCGCCCCGATTTTTATAATTCCGCTTTCGTCCAGATTTTTTAAAGCTTCTTCGCCTACATTGGGAATATCTCGGGTGATTTCTTCCTTGCCTAATTTAGTGTCGCGGGATACCACTTCAAATTCTTCAATATGAATGGACGTATATCTATCTTCCTTGACAATTCTCTCGCTGATGATAATTGAATCTTCAAAATTATATCCGCCCCAGGACATAAAAGCGACCATAACATTTTGGCCTAAAGCCAATTCCCCTAATTCCGTGGCGGGCCCATCCGCGATAATTTGCCCTTTCCGGACAAATTCTCCTTTGCTTACGATCGGTTTTTGATTATAACAGGTATTTTGATTGGATTTTTTATGCTTAATGATTTTATATATCTCGACTTCGTCTTGTTCTCCTTTTTCGTCTACCGATCTAAGAACAATACGGGAGGCGTCTACATCTTCGACAACTCCGTCTTTTTTCGCGATAATGGTAACCCCGGAATCGCGAGCCACTACGTTTTCAATGCCGGTACCGATCAATGGGGCTTTGGCATTTAAAAGCGGCACGGCTTGCCGTTGCATATTGGACCCCATTAAAGCTCTGTTGGCATCGTCATGTTCCAAGAAAGGTATCAAGGAAGCGGAAACGCTAACCAACTGATTGGGTGACACATCCATGTATTTGATTTCATGGATCGGGCTATTGCTGGCTTCTCCCGCAATCCTTACTTGGGCCTCTGCCCGTAAAAATTTCCCGTCCTTGTCCAAAGGCATATTGGCCTGGGCAATCGGATAATTTCTTTCATCTAACGCGGAAAGATACTCGATCTTTTTTAACACATTACCGTCCTCGACACAACGATAGGGTGTTTCAATAAAACCGAATTCATTGACCCGGGCATAAGTACTCAACGATACGATCAAGCCGATATTGGGACCTTCCGGGGT
>RPPU01000198.1 GCA_003819975.1 Desulfobacteraceae bacterium | reverse complement strand
TCCCTTGACCCTTCTCTTCTTCACTTCATCATTCGATATTCGCTATTCGCTATTCGACATTCGCTTTAATTTCGCGTTGGGCAGGCGCAAGGCCTGCCCCTACACCCTTGATCCATGTCTTTATCCCTCGGTCCCTTGATCCCTCGGTCCCTTGATCCCTGTAGCTTTCTGCCACATCTTGTACCGGTGCCCGCTTATATACTCTTTTCCTTTCGAGGCTTGGCGCTCCCGGGCCGCTTCTTCCACCCCTTCCTGTACGCTTTTTCTGAATTCATCCGAATCGAATTCTTCTTTGCGGAAAAAATCGTACGCGCCGAATTCGCGGAATGCCTTGCGTTGGATCTCCATGGTGCCGTAGCCCGTGATCATGATCACGCGCGTAAAAGGTTGTTGCCGATGGATTTGCGCGAGCAGCCGCAGACCGTCTTCATTGGCCTCGTCCGTTTCCATGAGCCGGATATCCAAAATAGCGACATCCAGGTCGCTGGAACTTTGGAGATAGCTTTGGGCCGCCTCAAAGGAATCGACCGCTTCAACTTGATAGCCTTCGTGACGGATTAAATCGCTTAACATCTCCCGCCAATCCGTATAATCCTCGACGATTAAAATATGGCCTTTCATATCCGCCCTCGCTAAGAGTATTTCACACAAAGCCGCAAAGACACGAAGATTTTTATCTCTCTATAAAAAATTTTGCACCTTCGATCCTTCAATTCGTTCTCCACTTCATTATTCTATATTCGGTGTTCGATATTCGACATTCGTTTTTATTTCATGCTGGGCAGGCGCAAGGCCTGCCCCTACACCCTTGGCCCAACGTCTGCCGTAGGCCTTACGAAGGCGGATGGGTCCATCGATCCCTGTCTTCTTACTTTCACACGTTCTAACGTTCGCACCTTCTCACGTTGTTTACTCGCCCGCCGGCAACCGCACCGTAAAAACCGCGCCCTGGCCCGGTTCGCTCGCGCAATCGATCGTACCGCCCTGGCGTTCGATAAAGGTCCGCAGCCACCAGAGCCCGAACCCCAAGCCCTCGGTGCTGTGCTGGAATATGTTCCAGAGATGCGGTTTTTTCTCCGGAGCAATGCCTTTGCCCGTGTCGCCGATATCGACCGCAATCCAGACGCCCCGATCGTCTTTTTCCAATCGGGTCGTCAAGCTAAGTTTTTGAAGATTCTGCTCTTTCATGGCATGGCGGGCATTGGTGATGATCTCCAAAAAAATATCGATCAAAAGGGAATGACATTCCACCTGCGGAAGGTTTTCTTTGTAATCGCGTTCGACTTGAATCGCCGGCGGTAAATCCGCGTACTTGAGCGCCTCATTCAATACCCGGTTGACATCAAAGCGTAAAATCGGTCCTGAATCCTTGAACGGTTTAAAAAGAGCATTGCTGATTTTTAAAATAAAGCGTGAATTACGCTCGATGCGGCCGAGATTGTCCATGATCCATTTCCGGTCATGATCCGGAACGGTTATTTTATCCAAACTCTTTTGGATCTCATTGGCGCTTACCGGCACAATACCCATTAAATTATTAATCCGGTGCACCAGTGCCGTTGCGGCTTGTCCCATAATGGCCCATTTTTCCGCTGCCACCCTTTTTTCGGTTTCAGCCTGCAGTTTTTTGTGCATGGACTGCAATTCCTGATGCCGGGTGGCGTTTTGCACGGCGATCACTGCTTCTTGAGCCAAGGATTCCAGAACTTCCACATCTTGCTGGTCAAAAGCGGCTAATTCGGAACTTTCCAAGAGCAATACGCCGATGATTTCATCCCGCTTTTGTTGCCCTTCCCGGTTCAATTGCAGCGGCACGGCCACGGTGGAACGCATATCTTCAAAAAGAACCACATTGCTCGGATCTTGCCGCACATCCGCGCTCAAATAGGGCCGGCGGTTCTCCAGGACCCAGCGAGCAATACCCTGGCCGGTCTTGGGACTAAAAGCGATCGCTTCCGGGGTCCAACCGGCTCCGAAATGGGATTGCAGCACCAGTTCGCCGGTCTCGGCGATGAGTTTGCGAAATGAGCCGTGCTCGGCCCGGACCAACTCCACGGCTTTTTCCAGGATCAGACTCAAGACCCGATCCAATTCCAGGCTGGAGGAAAGCGCCACATCGATCAGGTGTAGAGCTTGAAACTGGTTTTTCATTCTGGCCAAACGTTTGTCCAGCAAAGAGTGTTTCAAGGCTTCGGCATGATCGACTGTGTGTTCCATTTTTTACAAACATTCCGCCAATAAAGTGGTGAGGTCTTGAATCGCGATGTCGGTCCCCTCTTCAGGTTTTGATCCGATTTGGGCGCACCGCAGATGAATCTGGCATTTAACGCAGGCCGTGACCAGTAATCCGGAACCGGTGGCCTTGGCTTGTTGCAATCGTTGGGTTTGAATGGTCTTGTTGGTTTGACCGCAATGCGTCCAACAACTGGTGCCGCAGCAAAGCGCGGTTTCACGATTCGAATCCATCTCCTTAAGGGTTAACCCCAAATTCCGCAGGAGATGGCGCGGTTCCTCATAGATGCCTTGAAACCGGCCCAAGCGACAAGGGTCTTGAAAAGTGACCGCCGGCCGATCCGACCGGTTTTTGAATGGATTGCCTTTTTCTTTTACCTGCGCGTCAAGCCACTGACTAAAATGCATGACTTTAAAGTCATGGCCGCCCATATACTTGGGGTAATCCGTTTTTAAAGTATAGGCGCATTCCGGGCAGGTCGTAATGATCGTTTTTATTTTGGCGGACTTCAGGCGCTCCAGGTTTAATGCCGCCAGTTTTCGGAAGGTTTCGACTTCGCCTTGCCATAAAAAATCATGCCCGCAGCACACTTCCTGGGACAAGACCTGGGGTTCGATTCCGAAATGATTCAAAATTTTGAGTCCGTTGCGGGCGATTTCTACGCCTTCCACTCCCAAATGTTTGAACAAAACGTCATAATAAGGCAAACAGCCGGTAAAAAACAAAATATCCGCGTCCCGTGATGTTTTCAAATCGGGCGCGAGCCATTCCAGCCGGTTTTGCCGCAACCCGGGATCGGTCATGATGCGGGCCCAAGTCTTGACGGCATCGCCGTGCGTGCAGGGGCCGGCGCGGCCGTCGGCGAAGGCCTCTGCGCGCAAATCGCGGATAAATTCGGAAAAATGCACATCTGAAGAGCAAAGCGCTTCGCAGCGCTCGCAGGTTAAGCAGGATTGAAAGAGCACATCATTCCAAACTTCTTCCTCTTTTCCGGTCAAGACTTTTTCTATGAACAGACGCGGACTGGCGTAGACCTGGGTTTCATATTTGGTGATCGGGCAAACCGCGCTGCATTTACCGCAGGATAAACAACCGCTGACCCGGCTTTGACCGACGATATCCTTTATTGAGTGGCCCGTCATTTTGACTCCTGATTTAAACGCCCGATAAAATGAGCGATCTGCTCGCTGAAACCTTGGCCGTCATCGGCCGCGACCCAATCCAATTGCAAGCGTTCATCTCCATACCCCAATATTCGGCTTAATTGTTTGGCGGCGTAAAACACTTTTTCTACGGTTCGGGTCTGATCCCGAAAATGACACTCTCCTTTGGGACAACCCAGCAACAAAACCCCGTCAGCGCCTTTTTCAAAAGGTTTCAAAATATTTCCGACTCCCAGCCGGTCCAGGCAGGCTACTTTAACCGGCCGGACTCCGGCCGCATAGCTCTGCTTTTGACTCCCGGCCTTGTCCAGGCCGCTGTATGCGTTCCAATTACAGGTAAAGACAACGATCTTCGAATTTTTCACGTCTATCCTTTCACGATTCCGGGGTAGAAGTTCCGGTTCACTGGGCCAGGTCAAAGATAATAGACGAGGCGATCTACGATTACGATAAGTGCCTAAATGTTTTATTGATCCTGAAAATCCAGGATCAAAAAAACATGAATTCCGGCAGGGTCGCCGGAATAAGTCCGTACGACGGTAAGTCGGTTTATTATTTGTTTTTCACTTATCGACAACCCGGGATTTCTAAAAATACACTTTATCAGCAACGGCTCTGGAGAATCGAATCGTAAAATTCCAAAAGGCTGATTTTTAGAAATCCCCATGTCGATATTTTGGAATAAGAAGCCTAAAGTTAAGTTTGTTGATAAAAAATATCAAAATGTACGCCGAAGGCGAGCCTATACTTTAGCTCACTTTAGGTCACTTTCAACTTTAGGCACTTCACTATGCTTGTGCTATCAAACCCCTTTCAGAAAAAAAACAAAGATCTTGCCCTCTGGGCCGGGATCTTTACCGGAGTAACGCTTCCAATACCGCTTCAAGCTGAATATCGTTTAGATCGCCGGAATGAATCGCGCCGGAAGGACACCAGGCTTCGCAAGCTCCGCACCCTTGGCAAACCAGTGGGTCGATCCAAGCGCTGATGCGGGATCCTTGCGGAATCCATTGCGGAGCATTGCAATGACAAATTTCCCGACACGTTCCGCAGGCCCGGCAGCGGGTCGGATCCACGCTCGGTTTCATAACCTGTGAAGATACCCGCGCGCGATTCAACCAGACCTGCACTTGGGCTGCTGCGCTTGCGCCGCTGATCTCTTTATTTGCATTCGGATCGCAAAATACGACTCCGGGATTGTTTTTCCGGACCCTAGCTCCTGAAGCCGAATCGTGAAAATGTTCTTTAAAAAATCTTTGTAACTCATTAATTTCATGATGGTTTTGCGGAGCCAGGACCAGCGCCCCGACCTGCCGGCTTTGACCCTGGACAAAGACTTGAAAAAATCCGGCCACCCGTTCGATGCGCTCGGGCAAGGACCGCAAATATCCGACGCCGATATCCTGAGTGGCGAGCAATTCCCGGCAAACGTCAGCGGCTCCTCCTTGACCCATGATCAAAACCGTTCGTTCCGGTTTTTTAAATTCGACCGATTGTTCCTGCCGTTTGGAGAGCTTGGCCAAAGCCGCTTGAACCAGGGCAATGGTTTTCCGCGTAGCCGCTTCCGCTTGGCCGTCATGCACCAGGGCGCATTGCTCGCGAATATTGACCAGTTCGAATTCCAGGGGCGTAAGATCGCTTTGGGCGGGATTCACTCGTTGCGATCCGAGAAGGCCCAAAGCGCTTCGGCAGCGCACGCGCTGAAAAGAACAACTATAGCAAACTTGATCCGCGGAACAACAGGAGCAGGCCGCCAGTACGATCCGGTTCAACTGTTCGCGACCGGCTATTTCATATAAAGCCTGAATGCCTTCTGCCGTGCAACTGGAGCCCAGGGTGTGGACCACCATCACTCCGGTATTCTTTTTAATCGTGTTGCCGACCTTTTCCAAATCAACGCGAGCCGCAATTTGCCCTTCGCATTCGCAGAGGAAAACCCCTATTCGGGGAGCTTGGCAGGAAGAAACAATTTGGGGCCCGATTGAAACCAAGGCCGGCCGCGGGGTCAAGGCCGCCATGATCCGGCCGGCCGCGGCCGAACCGGAGAGGATGTTCCGCGGGTCCACCCGATAAAGACCCCGGGTTAGGTTGCAATGAGCCGATTCTGCTTGCGGCAAGATCACGGCCCCGATCTCCAATTTCACTTCGGTTTCCGTTTGCTTATGGTTGATCGCGCCCGGTTTGCAAACCTTTTCACAAGCCAGACATTCACTGCAAGGACCGCAAATCAAGCAGCGTCGGGCTTCGGTTATGGCTTGCTGCTCGGTATAACCCAACTCTACTTCTTTAAACGAAGTCAATCGTTCCGGTAGGGGCGCGGTCGCGCTGATTTCACGCGGCTTGAACTCCTGTTCAGCGGTTGTTAAAGAGCGGTTGGCAATCGGGCGATTGCTTTGCATGGAAGAGACCGGTTCGGTTTGGCCTTTAAGAAAGGCATCAATGAGCGGCACAACTTTTTTACCCATGGCAATGGCTTCAATGGCCGACATCTTGTCGCGGGTCACGGCATCGCCGACGGCAAACACACCGAGTCGGCTGGTTTGAAAAGAGTGCGCATCGATTCGAATGCGATCGTCGCATTGGATGGCATGCCCCTCTTGGGGCCCGCTGAAATTCGGCTGAAGGGCTTGCCCGATCGCCAAGACAATTAAATCAGCCTCGGTTTTGAAGGCGCTGCCCGCAACCGACACGGGTTTGCGCCGGCCGCTCGCATCCGGCTCGCTCAGTTGCATGCGCAGACATTCCAGCCCGATTGCTTTCTTTTGGGAATCGCCCAAAATCCGTACGGGCGCGGTTAAGAACTCCATCACCACGCCTTCATGCAAAGCATCTTCGATTTCTTCGGCATAGGCCGGCATCTCTTGGCGGGTACGCCGGTACAGGACGCGGACTTCTTTTAGTCCCAGGCGTTTGAGCGCCCGGCTCACATCCATGGCCGTGTTGCCGCCGCCCAGGATCACAGCCCGGGTTTCCGCTCCGCGCGACAGGATTTTTTTCAGAGTTTGGGCATGTTGCGGATCATCGGTTTGCTGGGAAAGACTGATGGTTTTAAGCAAATCAATACCGTGGACCACGCCGAGGCAATCCTCGCCCGGCACTTGCAAAGCTTGGCTCTGATGAGCGCCGACCGCCAGGCACACGGCTTTAAATCCTTTGGCAAACAACTGATCGAGCGTATATTTGCCTTGCGGACCGATGGGCGTGTTTAATTCCAGTTTCACGCCCGTTTTCAGGATCAAGTCGTATTCTTGGCTGATGATCTCTCTGGGCAGCCGATAGGCCGGGATGCCCACGCTGAGCATTCCGCCGATGACCGGTAATTGCTCGAAAACCGTAACCGCATAACCCAGGCGGGCCAATCGATCGGCAGCCGCCATACCGGCCGGCCCCGACCCGACTACGGCTACCGGCGGTCCCTGCAGCACGGGAATCTTTCCCCGGCTTTTGCTCTTTTTCTCTTTTCCGGCTTTATTTTCCCAATCGGTCACAAAACGCTTTAAGAGGCGGATCGCGACCGGCGCATCGATCTCAAGCCGCCGGCATTTGAATTCGCAAGGGTGCGTGCAGATTCGGCCGCAGATTCCGGGGAACGGAATATGTTCGCGGATCAGATCCAGAGCTTCCTGAAATCGGCCTTGGCCGATCAGGGCCACATAACCCTGCACCGGAATGCCGCCCGGACAAGCATTGGAACAAGGCGCCAGGCCTTGCTTATCGATGGCCGCGACACCGGGCTGGGTCTCCTTGCGGAGATAAATCGCTTTGCGGTCGGTTTGCGGAACCTGGACAGGACAAACCGAAATACAATCGCCGCACGCCGTGCACTTGCTCAGATCCACATATCGGGGTCGTTGTCGTAATTGCGCTTGGATGATCCCGTCCTTGTTTTCAAGCAATTCAAGATCCGTATTGCTCCGGAATGCGATGCCGGGATGTTTGATGGCTTCCAATAAAAGCGTGTTGACCAAGTGGGGGGCAAGACCGGAAGCGGAATCATATGGGTAAAAAGAGGCCGACTCGATTAAGTCCACATGCAAACCTGAATCCGCAAGATCCAGGGCAGCCTGCAGACCGGCCAAACCGCTATTCGCAATTAATACGCTTTTGGAAGCAGTCATGTTACTCCATTACACGAAGTTCAAGGTTCAGGGAGACGGATGACGAAAAACTGTCATCCGGAGTTCACGGTTCACGGTTTAAAACCCTTTGGACTCTCTTCTTCTTGCCTCTATTCTTCCATTCTTTATTCTTGTTTTCACCCTTGGACCCTCGATCCCTGGGCCTCTTCTCTTTCACCCTTGACCCCTCGGCCCCTTGACCCCTTGAACCCTTTTCTTATTCGTTATTCGATATTCATTCTTATTTCACATTGGTCAGGCGCAAGGCCGGCCCCTACACCCTCGACCCCTGTCTTCTTATTTTCACACGTTCTTACGTTCTCACCTTCACACTTTTCT
>RPPU01000197.1 GCA_003819975.1 Desulfobacteraceae bacterium | reverse complement strand
GTTCATTTCTTCGCCTCCGGTCATGTGGCGCCGCACCTGCCGGAAAAAGATCCCGACATTCATTTGTTGTCCGATCAGGCTTTTCTCGAGAAGATCAAGGAATACGACGGCATCCCCAGCCTGATCCTGGAGAATCCCGAGATCCTGAATTTCTTTTTACCCATGCTCCGGGCCGATATCGAACTGATCAAAACCCATCGGATTCCCGAAGACGAACCGTTTGCCTGTCCCTTGACCGCTTTCGGCGGAAGAGGCGACCCCAAAGTCAATGAAGAGGAAATAAAAGCCTGGCAAAAACATACTTGCGCGGCCTTCAAATGGCACATGTTCAACGGCGGCCATTTTTTCATCCAGGAGCATTTGAAGGAACTGTCCGCTTTAATCGCCGCCGACCTGCAACCTTACAGCCGGAATTGAGACGCGATGCTGAATCAAGATCTATGGCAAAAACCGCCCGACCGCCCCGACTTGGGCGATCAGGAAGTCCACATCTGGCAGGCTTCCCTGGACATACCGCAAGAGCGGATATTCGCCCTCTCCCGGATTCTCTCGCAAGACGAAATCGACCGGGCCGAACGCTTTCATTTTGCCAAAGACCGCAACCGCTTCATCGCGGCCCGCGGCACGTTGCGGAACATCCTGGGCCGTTATTTAAACCAACCCCCCGAGACGATCGCCTTCACATACAACCCTTACGGTAAACCTTCCCTGCCCGCCGCGGAGACAACGATTCGTTTCAACCTTTCCCATGCCCATCAACTGGCCCTCTTTGCTTTTTCACGCGCGTATGAAATCGGCGTGGACGTGGAATACATCAACCCGCAAAAAGATGCCCGCGACATTGTCGCCCGTTTTTTTTCGGAAGATGAAAAAACCGAGTTCCGCAGCCTGCCCGCAGACCTGCTCACTCGCGCTTTTTTCAGCGGCTGGACCCGCAAAGAAGCCTTTATCAAGGCGCGCGGCGAAGGCCTCTCCTTTCCCCTTGAAAAATTTTCCGTTTCCCTAAATCCGGATTTACCGGCCAGATTGATTCAGGTCGATGAGGAAAAGCAAGACAACCGAAGCTGGATGATCCGGCAGATATCCGTGAGCGCTGAATATGCCGCGGCGGTTGCGGTTTCTTCCGCCGCAACTCGTTTCCGATATTGGGATGGAGCTGCTTGATCGCCCGCGATTCAAGACCCATCCCTGCATGAATCCAACCCCGGTACCGTGACCGAACATTAATTCCAAGGAGAAACAATCTCCGGACGGCCTGCACCTGCCAAAACAGACAGGTCCACATCCGCCACGCAGCGCACCTTGACATAATTGAGCGTCAAATCGCCGGCTAAATGCGCCGTGCCGGTTGCTTTTGCAAAATCGGCTTTGCTCCAATCGCTTCGTTGCTGATCAAGGCGGACACCCAATTCCGTGCCCCCGCGCGTATCCGTGAACTTAATCAGAACATAACCCCGGTCAATGGCCTGTTTTAATTCTTCAACCGTTTTGTACCGTTGAGTTACAATGGGATGATCGCCTGCCGCCAATTTTTGTACTAATTCGTCCATAACCGCACTCCTTGATTCATTTAAGATTCATGATTTTTCACCACTAAGACGCAAAGACCCAAAGTGAAAAAATGGATTTGGGGAATTTTAGCGATAAAGGTCAATGTTTTATGCCGTTTGGTTCACTCACTCGTGTCTCTTGCATAATCCGGTATTTCAAACTTAAGAACCTGATCGCAAAAGACCTTCCATTCCGGCGTCACTTGATCGAAGATGACATTCTGATCGATATAGATGCCGTCGGTCACCACATAGTTTTCCTGCAGATAAAGATAGTCCTTATCCGTTAACGGCCGAATGACTTCCGTTTCCTTGCCGTCCGCCCCTTTTTGCTTTTCTTTGCGCGCGTTTTCCGGCTTTTCGCTCCAGCCCTTGAATTCGCGCAGCTTTTGAATCGAATACGCCTTGCAATATTTGCCCATGTTGGCCATAGCTATTTCTCCTTTCGCGCTTCCTTCTGCTGCGCCGCTTCTTCCATATGTTTACGCAGACTTAAGGGCCGCATGTCGGTCCAGACTTCCTTGATGAAAGCCAGGCATTCGTCTTTGAGCCCTTTTTTGCCCGCGTCCCGCCAGCCTAACGCATTTTCGCGGTATTCCGGCCAAATGGAATATTGCTCCTCATGATTCAAAACCACCTTGTAAATCGTTTTGTCTTCTTTTTCTTCAGTGTTCACGATGTTGCTCCTCTGCATTTTTAGTTAATAAAAATAGGACTTCGGAATAATTGTCTTCCATCCGACCGGCTGCTCAGCGTTCATTCCATTATCATTTCTTCCCTGTTTTACCGGCATGAAAGGAGACTATGATTTTATTTGCTTCGCCGACTCCAAAAGGAGCCGGCCCATTCAGGCCAGTGCGAACATTCGGTTCTGAATCGAGCCGCCTGGAGAGAAAAAGTCTGAAATGAATGACCCGAAATATCGACTGATATTCAAGACTTCCCGAAGCACCGAAAAAGCGGAAACGGTTTTTATGGTTTAAAAACATACCGATCATGGCCAAACAATCCTAAGTAAGTCTTACTGGGTTTTACGACCTAAACGATCAAGCCTGAATCCCATCCATTGAGGGTAGCCTATCAAAACGGCGTACACTAGCACAACGAAAATTAAAATGCCAAAACATTTTTTCAAAATAAGACAATCTTACCTGCTATGATTTCATAGAAACTTGTTTTTTGTTTGTCTGTTTGAAAAACACTTTCAATGTCGTTACAGAAGTCTCTCGGATTTCTTCAGCACCTCGTTCAACCGCATGGATAAAAAATCGGCTATAAATAAAAGAGCAATAGTCGATCGGTTCCCATCGTCCGAACTTATTCCGGTGATCCTTTCCATTTTCGCCGCTATAACGGGACAGGCTCGGATTCGGATTCCGGCTTAATTTATTGCCGGAATGAAGTTTTCTCAGACCCTGAACTTTTAAAGATCGGAAACGCAACTTGAATCTTTTAACATGGCGTTCTGAAAATATACTGAAATATAGCTAAAATATAGCGAATATGGGTATATTTTTAAAAGGGAGTGGCGGAAATCCGAAAACCGCCGGCAAAGATGGGCGTTTTCAACCGAAAATGATTTTTTCATGGTGGATAGCGGCGGTTTGTCGATGCATCATACGGATGATACGGGAGCTTCCGTCTCAACGTTCTAAATCGATTTCCACGACAAGCATCCGGATTTCGCGTCCCCGGGCACCCATTCAAAGGTGTCGGCATTCGGGTGATCCATTGATTCCGGCGGGGTAACAAGCCCCGGTCTCCGGAAACAAATTTCAAAAACCGCTCATATCGCTGCCGATCCCGCGTCCTGCACTTCTTCGACCCGGATGGCGAAGGGCTCTCCTTTCCGCTCGAAAAATTTTCGGTTTCTTTGCATCCCGACCGGCCGGCCGGATTATTACATATAGACCCCGACAAAAAAGAAAAAGATGGTTGCGAAAAAAACGACACGACCGTATTACTTTTGGGTCTTTTCCCGCGGAATCAACCCCAAAAAAAACAATACCCCGCAAAACAACGAATAAGCACAAGTAACCCATTTAAAATTGATCGGTAAGAATTCCACGATATTCCACCCATGGATGATCGGTCCATACAAACCGATCCACCAGGCACTCAGCAACGACAAGGGGAAAAGAATCCGCAATGACTTCTTATAAAAAGGCAATGCCTTGAATGGCGCAAAAGATCTTTTTGATTTCACGAGTCCATGCAGTCCTACCGCCAATAACCAGGCATCCAATAGTGCCAAGAGGCCGGCTCCGATCAAATACAGAAATTCGATTCTTTTAGCCGCGAGATAATGCTTTGGCAGAAATGCGGTCTGCTCCTTCATCCAACAGGCCGCGGCTTCCCGTACGACATACGACCCGTAATCGCTATTGGTTAAAATGACCAATCCCCTGTATTTTTGCGGAAAAATGAAAAACTGAGATCTCCATCCCCGATTGGCTCCCGAATGACCGATCGCTTTCTGATTGTCGGAAAACGTTAAGACAGAATAACCTAATCCCCAGCCATACGGCTCCGCCATAGTATGCATCCGATCCACAGTTTCCGGTTTTAATACTCCGCGTCCCTTTATTTGGCCGATGTCGGTTTGATAATGTGCCGTTACAAAATGCGCAAGATCTTTGGAGGTTGTAAACAGGCCGGCGGCCGCTTTTTCCGTGAATAGATAATTGGGTAGTTCCTGGCCCAAAACCCCGTAACCTTTCGACAGATCCGCGCCGAAATCATTTTTCCATTCAAAGAAGCTGCTGTTCATCCCCAAAGGAATAAGAATTTTATCTTTCATATAAAGACCGAAAGGCATCCCCGACACTTCTTCAATCATAAGTTGCAACAGCGTATAGCCTCCGCCGGAATACCGGAAAGCGGTTCCCGGCGCCCGGATCAAACGCACATCGCCGGCGCCGCCCGTTTTCCCGGAAAGGGATTCCTCCAGGCTGGCCAGCCCCCTTCCCGGCCGAACCCCGGCATATCCCCGCAGGGAGAGCCCGGCCGTATGGCTCAGCAGCCTACGCACCGTGACCTGCTTCCGGTCATACGGGCTGTCGGGCAGATGCCAGCGCTTAAGATAGCGTTCGACCGGCGCATTCAAATCGATTTTGCCTTCCTCTGCCAGTTTCATTACACCCCAAGCCGTCAGGGTCTTCGAAATGGACCCGGCCTGAAAGAGAGTGGTTTCCCGCACCGGAATTCGATTGGCTCGGTCGGCCCAGCCGTAGTTTTCGAACCGAATTTCGCTCCCGGCGATGACGGCCAACGCCGCCCCCGGAGTGGAACTTTTTTTCATGGCCGCTTTTACGATCCGGTCCCATTCCTGTTCTCCCGCCGAAGCCCGATCGCCGCCGGCCGCCGGTCCGGTCGGCACCGACACGCCGGTCATCAGCACAACCCACCCCAGGATCGCCCAATTGAAAAGCGTTCTTCTTTTCATTTTCAGCACCTTCTCCTTTTTACCCAACTTGCCTTTCAAAAAAGGTTATGAATCCATTGCATTATCATTTTATAGGTTTTCATTCCGACGTCTTGGCCGGAATGACATTTTTTTAATCCCATGTTTTTCGGGATCAAAAAAATCAACCGAACAAGGCGTCCAGACTCTCCTGACTTATCTCCAGCCCGAAATCGGAAGGAGCAAAATAGTCGGAAGGATCGCAGGAAGCCTGCCCGATGAGATCCAGCAATGCTGATTGAAATCCGGTTGCCAAGGCTTCGATGCGATCCCGCCCGTACCTTGCGCCGTCATAAAGCATCCGGCCCTGCAGGCGGCCGCCGGCGATCCAGCATTGCAGTTCCAGATCGGCGGTCAGAGCGTTTTCGTCCGCACTCTCCCGGCCTAAAGTCCGGGGATCATATTGGTAATCCTCGTTCTCATTCCCCTCCTGAATCACCCCCAGGTAATTGAAACGGATCCCCGGCACGCCCGTCGCCCGGAAACCCGCCCGGCCGCACCGCCTTAAAAACAAACCCATGGCCCCGGCCAGAGCCGCTCGATACTGCTCCTTGATTTCCTTCAAGCGTTCTTCCGTTTTTTGCTTGGTTGCAACCAGGCGTAGCGGGAAAAGAACCGTGAACCAGCCGATGGTCCGGCTGACATCCGGTTCCTCCAGCAACCGGCCATGGCTTTCCATTTCCAGCCGCACCCCGTACGGCCCGTCCGCGGATTCGGTTCCGAACGTCCGTTCCAAAGCAGTCAACAAAAAAGTAAGGAGGTCCAGATGCGGATGGACATGCCGGTTCAAGGCCGCGGTGTCTTCCGGACTTAAGGCGAACTCATGGACTTCTTGTTCCGCGCTCACGCTCTTGCGCCCGCCCGCGGTCGGGTCCGCGGCCTGTTCCGCCGGTTCGCCGGCCCTAACCGGGTCGTCCTGCTCCTGCAGCGCCTGCAACCTGGCCTGCCAAGCCTGCAGAGATGCGGTTTTGGGCGGCAATAGCGGCGCCGTCCCGGAGACCAGGGCCCGATAGACGTTGAACCAGTCCTCGAGCAGAATCCGCCAGGATACGGCGTCCATGATAAAATGGTGGGCGGTTATAAAAAGATAATATTCCTGCTCCGAACAAATCAAATAGCCGCAACGCATCAAAAGACTGCCGCCGAGGTCGAAACCCGCCCGCAGCTCCCGGCCGATGCTTTGCATGCTTTGCGGCTGTTCCGCGGCCGGAAAAGCACTGAGATCGAAGGACTCGATGCGCGGCATCTGCTTTAAATGATCATTATTGTAAAAAAGCCGGTCGTGCTCCCGATCGTAATTCAGCCGCAACCCGTCGTGATGCTCCAGGATCCGCGCCCAGGCCTGCTCGAACGGCGGCAGCGCGAGCGGCTTTTTTAACCGCAGCAACACCGATTGAGTGTAAAAATTCGGGTTTCGGAAGCGCTGCTCCCGGAACCAGCAATGAATCGGCGGCATTGCGAAAGATCCGGACGCCGGTCCTTGTTCCGGTTCAAACGCACGGTGGGCGGTCTGCAGCCGGAAACCCAGCCGGGCAATCGTTGCCTGGCTCAAAAGATCTTTGGCATGCACCGGCAGGCCTATCTGCTGCAACCGGCCCGCGATCTGAATGGCCTTAATCGAATCGCCTCCCAAAGCAAAGAAATTGTCTTCCCGGCCGACCTGCCCCGCGCCCAAAACCTCCTGCCAGACCCGGGCCAAAACTCCTTCCAGTTCGCTTTGAACGGCCCCGCCGACGGCAAGGTGGCCGGGTTGCGGAGGGGGCAAGGCTGTTTTATCCACCTTGCCGTTGACGGTCAAGGGCCAGGTTTCCAATTGCAGAAAATAAGTCGGGATCATGTACTCAGGCAGCCGTTGTTGCAGGAAGGACCGCATTTCTCCGGGCCGGCATTCCCGCGCCGCCCGAAAATAGACGCACAGCGACTTATGCTGTTGCGCATCCTGCCGCACGGTCACCAGGCACTGCTGCAGGTCCGGGTACTCCGCCAGGACAGTCTCGATTTCGCCCAATTCGATGCGGAATCCGCGGATTTTAACCTGCTCGTCCAACCGGCCCAGGTATTCCAGGTTCCCGTCCGCCGACCGGCGCGCCAAGTCTCCGGTCTTATAGAGTCGCGCGCCCGGTTCCTGGCCGAACGGATCCGGCAGAAACGTCTCGGCCGTCAACTCCGGCCGGTTTAAATAACCCTGCGCCAGCCCGGTTCCCCCGATATGAATCTCGCCCCGCACCTGCAACGGCACCGGCTGCCGGGCCCGGTCCAGAACGTAGATCGCCGTCTCCGCGATCGGAACCCCGATCGGTACTGACGCGCCGCGGTCCCGGGACGGATCAAATTCATGGATCATGCAGCCGACCGTGGCTTCGGTCGGACCGTATTCATTATAGATACGGACCCTGCTCCCCAGCTTCCGCCGCACCCGGTTCGCCAGCCCGCTTTCCAGCTGTTCTCCGCCCACGATAATCTTCCGGACCCGCAACCCCTCAGGTGCGCCCTCCACCAGCAGCTCCAAGTGCGCCGGAGTCGCTTTCAGGATGTCGGCCCGGTTGTCCCGTAGCGCTTTTTGCAGGCTGAACTCCTGGGCATCGTCCCGGTATACGATCAGGAGGTTGCCCGTCAGGAAGGGCACGAAAAGCGAAGTCACGGTCAGGTCAAAGGCCGTGGAAGTATAAAAAGCAAAACAAGCGTTTTCGTCTCCTACGTAGACTTCGGCAGCCCAGGAGGCATAATGGTCGAGCGCCCGGCGGGAAATTACGACTCCTTTGGGTTTCCCGGTCGTGCCCGAAGTGTAAAGGATATAAGCCGGATCGTCCGGGCCGGTCGCAACCGGTTGGAAATCGTCTTCCGCTTCCTC
>RPPU01000196.1 GCA_003819975.1 Desulfobacteraceae bacterium | reverse complement strand
GTACACCAAGGCAACCGCCTCGGGTGTTTGATCCGCTTGGCTTTCGAATAATTCATAGATGGTTTTATTTTGCGGATAATCCGCCTGGGTCCGGTTGAACTCAATTAAAATCCGCCCGCGCTCGTTTTCCGTCAGCATCTCTAAGTCCGCCAATTTCTTTTCGGGGCCGGTCGCTATCTCTCTCAGTAACTTTAGGAAATGCATTGCAAATTTTGCCATGGTTTCTTTTTTGTATAGCTTAGTGCAGTATTCCAGTGTAATACGGATTCCTTCGGATGTTTCCATCGACATTAAGGTGATATCGAAAATTGTCGTTTTTCTTTCAAATTCATACGGCAACAGCTTTAAGTCGCTCAAGACAATTTCTTCCACATCAATGTTATGCAGAAGGAACATGGTGTCGAATAAGGGATTTCTGCTTAAGTTCCTCGGTAAATTCATTTGGCCCACCAGTTCCTCAAACGGATAATCCTGATTCTCATAGGCCTTTAATGAATTCTCTTTTACTTCATTTAAAAATTCTCTATAAGACTTATTCCCTTTCGGGAAGTTTCTCATGGCCAGTGTGTTTGTAAAGATTCCGATAATGTTCTGCAGATCGATATGGGGTCTTCCGGCAATCGGCGACCCTACGATGATATCTTCTTGTCCCGTATATTTGGACAAAAGAATGTTGTATGCGGACAACAATACCATATAGAGGGTTGAACCGGTTTTTGCCGCAAGTTGATTCAGTCTTTCCGTCAATACCGCGTCGGTTCCGAGGCTTAAGCGATCGCCTTCAAAATTTTGCATAGACGGTCGCGGATAATCAGTGGGCAAATCCAACACGGGTATTTCCCCGGTAAATACGTTCAGCCAGTATTCTCTTTGTTTTTTTAAGATATCTGTTTTAAAAAAATTATTTTGCCATATCGAAAAATCCTTGTATTGTATCCTTAATGCGGGTAATGTCTCTTGATTGTACAGCGCGGCAAATTCCTTCATCAGGAGATTCGTGGACGTACCGTCCGATATAATATGAGGCATGTCGTATAGCAATATATGCCTTTTAGAGGCGATTTTTAGAAGCAGGACTCTTAACAGCGGTGTCTTGCTTAAATCAAACGGTTTAATGAATTCTTTAGCTAAATTTTTTGCTTTTTCTTCATCGGTTTTAAGGCGCTGAATGTTGAAATCCACATGGTCGTGTATCTTCTGCGCCGGTTCTCCGTTTATCGCGTCAAATGACGTGCGCAGACCTTCATGCCTTTCCAATAGAAGCCGAAATGCATCTTCTAACCTTTGTTGATCAAGATTGCCCTCAATGATTATCGCTCCGGGTATATTGTAGCTTGTGCCGTCGTCTTCAATCATTTTGAGCACATACATCCTTTTCTGGGCGGAAGAGACCGGATAAAATTCCTTTTTTTCAACCGGTTGGATAGAAGAGTATGGGCTGGGTTCCATTGATTTGATTCGCTTTGCCAGTTCCCTTATGGTGGGCCTTTGAAATATGTCTCTTACCCATACTTTGACTTCAAATTCTTTATGAATCTTGGCTGCCAGTGTGATGACTTTTAATGAATTCCCGCCCAGTTCGAAAAAACTATCCTCGCTTCCGATGTTCTCTAATCCGAAAAATTCTTGCCAGATGATCGTGAGCCTTTTTTCAGTTTCGTCTTGCGGTGCCGTATAAGAAGTACTTAAATTCGGTCGTTCAAAGCGCAAACGGATATGGTCATTTTGCAGATCATCAAGCTTTTTAGCCGTTTCAAGTTTTATCCATTTTTTGAAACGATCTTCCAAGGAGCCTGTAGAAACGATGATTTGGTTTATGTGCGGCAAATTCAAGATTCGCCTGAAGGCCTCCCATCCTTCGAGGGGCCCAATCGCCAAATCTATCGATTCTTTTCCTGCCGACCCATCTTTTGATTTTTCTTCATTGAAGTTCCACCCATCCCAATTGATGCTAATCCACTTTCGAGATCTTCCAAAATTCAGCACAAAACTATCCATGAAAATATTCGCGGCGGCATAAGCCGCAAACCCTAACCCTCCTAGAATAGAGGATAATGAAGACATCAAAGCACAAAAATCCAAATCTCGATCCCGAAATACTTCGGCCAGGTTTAATAGGCCATATGTTTTTTCTTGAAAATACGATTCGTATGCTTCTTTATTAATTTCACTAATGAAATCGGGTTTATTTGCTCCGGCGGCATGAATGATGCCGCGAATCGCCCCAAGTTTTTTCTCGGCCGCATTTACGATTTTCTCAACCTCTTTAAACTCGGAAAAATCGACCCGATAAACCAAAACCTCAGAACCTGCGGCTTCGATTTCTTTGATTTTTATTATCCTCCGGCGAATAGGGTCGTCCGAAGCATAACTCTGAATCCATTCTTCCCAAGCCTCCTTTAATGGGAATTCGGAATGACTGAGAAGGATTAGTTTTGCTTTGACGGTTTTAGCCAAACATTCCGCAAAAAATAGCCCCATTTCATCCAAGCCGCCGGTTATCAAATACACGCCGTTTTTTCGCCACGGTAAAGCTCCGGAATCCGCTTTATTAAGGATTTTGTTCCATGCGCCCGGTTGAATGATCTTGAAAACTTGAACCCAACGTCGATTGTTGCGATAGGCAATGACAGGTTCATCGCATTGCGCCAGAAATTCAGCGGCGAGATTTTCCGATAACTCTGCTTCCCGATCGATCTCCGATTCCGTCAGCCAAAGGTCAATGCTCCGGCAGCGGATATTGCCATATTCCTGGGGAATGACTTTGCAGGGACCTAAAAGCATGGCCTTCCACGGATCAATGATTTCCTCTCCGGTTACTTCATGAAGATTGTTTGATACTGTTATTATTTCGATATCCTGTGAAATATTGTGTTCGCCGATAGCCCGGGTAAGATACAAAAGACTATAAAATCCCGCATCCTGACTTCGCCTTACGCTTTCCGGATCGAATGGAGACGGAATGGTATCGCTCATAGTCCATAAATGAATAATAAGTTCCGGGAATCGGGCCTGAGCATACAAATCATTGAATAGGAAATGATATCCATTTTTCTCTCGGGGATTAATGCAGTAATGATTATTTTTTTGTTTATTGAATTTTGCTCCGATCGTGACAATAACCGGATCATGTAATTCGCCTTGGAGTCTTTCGGATAAGCGAACAGCCAATCGGTTGTCGTTTACAAACAACAGGCAACGTCTGTTGTCACGTTTCGTTTGAGCGGTTATTAATTCAACTCTTTCCCATGAAGGCAAGTAAAACCAATTTTCCATGGCTGTCTTTTTTATCGATGCAGATTGTATACGCGGGACAGGCATGAGTCGCTCATCAAACATCGCCGACAGATTTTTTTCAATCCAATAGTGGTGCCGTTCAAATGGATAGGTCGGTAAAGGAATACGCCGACGTCGTTCCCTATTATAAAAACCTAACCAATTCATTTGAATGCCGGCCAACCATAATTTCCCGAGCGCGCCTAGAAGAAATAACAGATCAGGCTGCCGGTCATAGGCATGCCGCATAGTCGGCAAAATCCGCATAAGTTGTTTCTGGGTGCAGGCCGGATGTTGCCTGGCAAATGATGACAAGGATTGACCCGGGCCGATCTCCACTAAAATGCCTTCCGGTTCTGATAATAGTTTTTCCAATCCGTCTGTAAATCTCACGGTCTCGCATAGGTGGCGTGCCCAGTAAGCCGGGTTCGTGGCTTCTTCACCCGTGATCCAATCGCCGGTGACATTCGACAAATAGGGGATTTGGGGTTTATGAAGCTGAATGGCCTGGACCAGTCCGGTAAGCTCGGCCTTGATCGGTTCCATCATTTTGGAATGAAGGGCATGGGTTGTTTCTATCTTCCGACAAGAGATACTTTTTTCGGTCAATTGTTTTTCCAGCTGTATCAGGGCGGGACGCGAACCGGATAGAACACAATGTTCCGGATCATTCACAACGGCTAATTGAATCGATTCATTGAGAAACGCGTGTACGCGACTTTCAGACAAAGAAACAAATAACATAGCCCCTTCCGGCAAGAGTTGAATCAATTGCGCACGCCGGGCAACAATGGTCAAAGCGTCTTGAAGCGAAAAAACGCCCGCCACACAAGCGGCCACATACTCACCCAAGCTGTACCCGATAAGCACATCGGGAACAACACCCCAGGTTTTTAATAACTCGACCAGGGCATACTCAATGACGAACACGGCCGGTTGCGCCAGTTCGACCCGATTTAAACGCATATCGGCTGCGGATAGCGGGGTTTCGCTCCGCCCCAACATTTGACGGAAATCCCATTCTTGCGGCGGAACTGCTTGGTTCATCTCTGTCGGGTAAAGAATGTCGCGTAAATCCAGGTTCAAAAGCGGCCGCAACCATTCACAACAACGGTCAATGGTTTGATGAAAGATGGGCTCCCATTGGTACAATTCTTTAGCCATCTGCACATAATGATCGCCTACACCGGAAAACATAAAGGCCGTCGATCGCGTTTGATCCCGTTGCTCACTAACTGTAAGGCGCGGCAGATTATCGTCGGCTAAGAGTTCCAAGGCGTTTTTATATCCTTTAGAGACCAGCATACGCCTATAATCAAATGACCGGCGCCCGACTTGCAATGTATAGGCTGCATCGGCCAGGTTGATTCCAGGGTTTTTCTCTATGTAGTTTCTTAAATGGATGGTGGCTCGATCCAACGCGGTCTCGGTCTTTGCTGAAATGAGCAGCAATTGATAGGGCCGGCCGGTTTTATCGTCTGCGATCTCGGGTGCTTCTTCCAGAATAACGTGCGCATTTGTCCCTCCGATTCCGAAAGAACTTACCCCGGCCCGCCGAGGATGCATGTTGGCATTCCAGTCCTGCAAGCGCGTATTAACGTAAAATGGGCTGCTGGTGAAATCTATCCGGGGATTAGGGGTCTTATAATGCAGGCTGGGCGGTATGAGTTTATGCTGTAGCGCCAAAACCGTCTTAATGAGGCCGGCTATTCCCGCCGCTTCATTTAAATGGCCGATATTGGTTTTCACCGAACCGACGGCACAATAATTCCGTTTTAAAGTGTTAAATGCCTTTTTTAAGGCTTCAATCTCGATCGGATCTCCCAAGGCAGTACCGGTCCCGTGCGCTTCAATGTAGCCGATCGTTTCGGGGTCTACTCCCGCCATATAATGCGTTTTTTTGACTATTTTAGACTGCCCCCCGATGCTTGGCGCCGTGTATCCGACTTTTTCAAAACCGTCATTATTGATTTCGCTTCCTTTAATAACCGCCCAAATCGTATCCCCGTCCTTTTTTGCGTCTTCCAGCCGTTTTAAAACAACCACTCCAGCCCCTTCTCCTCCTACTGTTCCACTTGCTTCCGCATCAAAAGTCCGGCAATGGCCGTCCGAAGACATAATCATGCCTTCTTGATAGAGATGGCCTCTTTTTTGAGGCATAGAAACCGACACGCCTCCGGCTAAAGCGATATTGCATCCCCTGGTCAATAACAACCGGCAGGCGACATGTACTGCCACTAATGACGTTGAGCAAGCAGTTTGGATCACAACGCTGGGACCATTTAAATTTAATACGTAAGAAATTCGTGTGGTCAGAAAATCTTTATCATTTAATAAATCGGTATTAAACGAGCCCGCGCTATCTCTGCCGGATAAGGAGGTTGTTAAGGCCTGCCAATACAGGTTGCTCGAAGCACCGGCAAAAAGTCCGATTAAACCTTTATAAGAATACGGATCATAACCCGCATGCTCAAGGGCTTCCAGGACACATTCATGGAAAATTCGAATTTGCGGATCCATAACCCGCGCATCCACATGCGAATAGCCGAAAAAAGACGCATCAAAATATTCCGCATTGGCCAAGATTCCCCTGGCTTTAACATAATTGGGATTTTCCAGCAAATCAGCTTGGAAGCCGGATTGTCGCAACTCTTCGTTCGTGAAAAATGAGATCGACTCTACTCCGTTCTTGAGATTCTCCCAAAATTCTTGAATGTTATTAGCGCCGGGGAATCTTCCCGACATGCCGATAATGGCTATTTCCATTCCGGTTTGTGAATGCTTTTTCTCCGTCATTCTGTTTCCTTAATTTTCCTGATTGAAATTTTTAAGCATTGAATCCAGACCTATTCGATCTTCATTTAAGGCATCTTCGGATTCCGCGTCGCTTCCATTCGTTTTGTTTTGTTTCAGCTTCAGATATTCCCCCAATGAACTTATGGTAGGATACTGAAAGAGAGTTATGACCGATATTTCTTCCAAGATCTCCATTTTTAATCGTTGGTTGATAAGATTGGCAACCCGAACAATACTCAATGAATTTCCACCCATATCAAAAAAGTTGTCGTTGACGCCCACACGTTCCATGGCCAAGACCTCACCAAATATCTTTACAAGAGCTTCTTCTGTCGGAGTGTGCGGAGCCACATAGGTCGCAGCGGGAGTTTGATATTCCGGCGCGGGTAGCGCCTTGCGGTCTACTTTGCCGTTGGGAGTCAACGGCAGGGAATCCAGCACCACGAAAGCGGCGGGCACCATGTATTCCTGAAGATGCGCCTGAAGGGCCGTTCGCAAGGTTTGAGGTAATCCGACGATGTAAGCGGCTCTGGCCGGGTCCGTTGTGTATTCTTTCAAAACAGGTTTGGATACGACGTTCATCTCCGAAATGGGCATCCGCGCGATTGGATGAGCTTTTTCGTCGTGAAGGCGCTGAAAAATCACATCCATCAGAAAATCCGGTTCATCCGCATTAAACCCAACATCTACAACCCATCCGTGAGCAGCGCCCAGCTGCCGGAAGATCTCCGGGTCTGCGGCATGGTGCATTTCTTTGCTCCATTCTCGACGGAAGGATTCTGGTGTCGAGGGGCCATTTTGAGATTTCAGTAATCTGTTTGCTCTGACAGCCCGCTGAATCCGTGCATTCGGGATCCGCCGCACTCCGATAGGGCCAGATTGAGGGTCGGCCAGTATATCCGTGAGCATTTCAAGCGGCGACTCGTGCTCAAGCCAATCAAACCACTTAATCGAGTCTGGTGGTATCGCATCGGCGGTATCCAAATAGAGAACCACATCATACCGAAACTTCGTAAGTTCATTATGATGCTCACCCTGCTTATGACACAGGGAAACGTGACAAACGCGCGGGTGACGTTGCTTCATTTCAAGGAAAAACGCCGGATCAATGGCCAGTTCCGATTCCATGATTCGGCGTTTGGCAATATATCGGCGCTGGTCGATCGGTGGCAGCGATTCGCCATGGGTAACCCGCAATATATCCCAATAGAAAGCATCAAGCAGGGCCAAGTTTCGCACATCACCAATGAAAATTTTTCCGCCCTCGGCAATCCGGGAAATGAGCTCATCCAATATCTTCATTAGATAATTGCGGCTTGGAAAATATTGGACTACGGAGTTCAAAACCGCGACGTCAAACCGTAAATGATCAAAGATACGAAAATCATCGGCAGGGTTATGGAAGAGGTTTACATTGCCCAATCCTTTGCGTGCCATTTGTTCGGAAATCATCTGCAGCGCTTCGTTCGAGAAATCAGAGGCGGCATAGGCTTCACAGTGCGGGGCAATACGGTAGAGCAGGAGACCGACACCGCAACCTATCTCAAGTATTCTTTTCGGTTGAAGTTGAAGAATTCGGTTTACGGTATTATTAAGCCAAGCCTGCATTTCATCATTGGGGATCGGCTTGCCGGTGTAACTTGAATTCCAACCGTTAAAATTTGACGTTGGATCTCCGGCTTCGTTTAGGCGGGTATAGATACCGTCCCACACGAATTGCCATTGTTCTACTTGCGTGGAAGAGGTATCTGCGGGCCCTGTATGGGTCTCGGGGAGATCATGCGGAGGAACGACATAAGCCACCAGGCG
>RPPU01000195.1 GCA_003819975.1 Desulfobacteraceae bacterium | reverse complement strand
TATTTATATCAAAAAACTAAATGATTTCAAGTCACTCACGCTTAATGGCTTGTTTATTCATTACTGGATTATTAGATAATTTCCCAATGCCCGCCCTTATCCGGCCCTACCCGCCTTACCAGGCCTTTTTCTTTAAGCTTCTTAAGGGCTTTTTCCACGGCTCTGGTGGTTAGACCGAGTTTTTCGGAAATTTCGGCAGCGGATATTTCAGGGTAGTTCCGGATCATCTCCATAATTTTCTCCGAACTTTTCTCCGAACTTTTCTCCGAACCTTTCTCCGAACCTTTCTCGGGTCTTGAGAAAACAGCCCTTACATAAGAAGGGTTAAATTCGTATTGTACAGCCGGTACCGAAGCCTTTTTCAACGCCAGCCGAATACGTTCAATTCCGGTCCCCATTTTTTCAATATAATCAATGCGGTGAAACAGGTTTGCGATTCCAGGGTTCCGGAGCATGCTGATTTTTCCGAAGTTTTCCGGCGTCAAGCCCTTAACCAAACCTCCGGGATTGGAGATTTCTATCCGATCTTGAAAAATTTCGATGAAAACATTCGCGCCCTTTTCAAAGTAATCTCGATGAACCACGGCGTTTATGAGCGCTTCCCGCAGAGCTTCATAGGGTATCTGGGGAATCTCTTTGCGAGCCAGTTGCCCGGTGAATTTATACCGGACAGGTAAATACTGTTTTATAAAATTCATGGCCAGATCGACATTGGAGACAAGATCGGCATTATAATCTTTTCGGTCCAGCACAACGGCCTTTTCACTGCCCCGATATAAAGCGCAGGTAACAACAGTATGAAAGTAAATATCATTCAGGTTTTTCGAAAAAAACAGCACGGCGAGGTTATTATAATAGACCCGTCCTTCCTGAATTTCACCGATACCCAGGTTTTTGTGAAGAAGCGGTTGATCCAGAACAGGTGAAATACCAGCCATTTTCATAAAGCGATTGACTTTTTCAAAATCGAGATCTTTTTCCTTAAAATCACGCTTTATCAGTTCATCATAACGGATTTTCCCTTCTGCTTGAATAAAATCGATGATTTGATCGCGATTTAGTTTTTGTGCATTTGGTCCGGTGCGGGTGTAAAAACCGCCCGTGCAGCGATAGGGTTTGTCGGCGCCTTCGCGTACATGAATGATCAGAATATTTTCAAATTCTTCAAGAATAATTTTTATTGGGGGATCACAATTATTCGCAATATCCTGGATTTGGCTTTTTAGCCGGCTATCAATCGAAATGCCCTTGATTATACCGCTGTCCGAAATACCCAAAAAAATCCTTCCACCGGAAGCGTTCGCGAAAGCAACCATTTCGCGATCAAGATCGGAAACCTTCTCTTTAAACTCTATGCGGTAGCCTTCTCCTTCCTCTAGGATAAGTTTGAGTTCTTCTTGGGTTAGCGTCATTGTTTTCCTCACCCTGCCCGGCAGGTGATTATCTTTTTAACTATCTAGTGTAAATTCAAGCCCTGCATGTTGGTCTATTTTGAAAAGATGGTTAAGTAATTTTGAAATTATTTCCGAAATCTCATTGGCTTAATAATTCCTCGTTTTCCATTGCTTTGCCAGATCCTCCAAAATGTCGTCGAACTGGTTGCGCAGGGCGAACAAGTCCCGGCGCATGCGCAGAATGATGTCCACGCCGGCCAGGTTGACGCCCATGTCTTCCATCAGTATCTTGGCCAGGCGCAGCTTTTCGAGTTCGCTTTCGGCGAAAACTTTGTCCGGGGCGTTCGCCAAACAAGCCGGGCAGAGAATTTCCTCCTGCTCCAGTTCCATAAAGAAATCTTCATCGATCCGGAATTCTTCGATGATTTCGGTCATGGTCCAGAAGCGTTCAGCCATTTTTCGTTTCCTCCATATAGGTTTTCAATTCCTCGCCCGTGATCTTTTCTTTTTCCAGAAGGACCTTGGCGACTTTTTCCATAAGGGGACGTTTTCCGCTCAAAATCTCCAGGGCTTTGGCATACTGCTCGTCGATGATTTCTTTGATTTCCCGGTCGATCAGTTCGGCCGTGGCTTCGCTGTATTCTTCGCCGGCCGGTAAACCCATGTCCACAAACGCCGGCCGCTTTTCCTTGGCAAAATAAATCTGGCCGACCTTGGGGCTCATGCCGTATTCCTTGACCATGCTGCGGGCGATGTCGGTGGCCCGAGCCAGGTCGTTGTGGGCGCCGGTGGAGATATCGCCGAAGACAATTTGTTCGGCGGCGCGGCCGCCCAGGAATGAAGCGATTTTATTCAAGAGCTCGGTCTTCTTCATCAGGAAGCGGTCTTCGGTCGGGACTTGCATGGTATAACCCAAGGCGGCGATGCCGCGCGGGATAATGGAAATTTTTTGCACCGGGTCGGTGCCGGGCAGGGAGAGGGCGACCAGGGCGTGACCCAGTTCGTGATAAGCCACGATTTCACGCTCCAGCGGGTTGATGAGCCGGTTCTTCTTTTCGAGACCGGCCATGACCCGTTCGACCGCCTCTTCAAACTCGGCCATGCCGACAAGCTGCTTGTCGCGGCGCACGGCCAACAACGTGGCTTCATTGACCAAGTTGGCCAGGTCGGCGCCCACCATGCCGGGGGTCATGTTGGCGATTTTCTCGACATCCAGGGAATCGTCGGTCTTGATGCCTTTTAAATGAACCGTCAGAATTTCTTTGCGGCCCTTTTTGTCCGGCCGATCCACGAGCACATGGCGGTCGAAACGGCCGGGCCGCAACAGAGCCGGATCCAGGATTTCGGGCCGGTTGGTGGCGGCCATCAGGATCACGCCCAATTGGGGATCAAACCCGTCCATTTCCACCAGCAGCTGGTTGAGGGTCTGTTCGCGTTCGTCATGGCCGCCGGTCAGGCCGAGGCCGCGGGCTTTGCCCAGGGCATCCAGCTCGTCGATGAAAATGATGCAGGGTGCTTTTTGTTTGGCTTGCACGAACAGGTCGCGGACGCGCGCCGCGCCCAGGCCCACGAACATTTCCACGAATTCGGACCCGCTCATGCTGAAAAACGGCACCTTGCTTTCACCGGCTACGGCTTTGGCCAGCAAGGTCTTACCCGAGCCGGGCGGGCCGACCAGCAGAATACCGCGCGGCATTTTGCCGCCCAGTTGGGTGTACTTTCCAGGATGGCGCAGGAATTCGATGACTTCCACCAGTTCCTGCTTGGCTTCATCCACGCCGGCCACGTCGTTGAAGGTCACGTTCAGGTCGTCTTGCATATAGATTTTGGCTTTGTTCTTGCCGATGGTCATGAAGTTGGTTTGGCCGGCCATCCTCTTGCTGAAAAAATACCAAACAGCGACCAGAAGCGCGATGGGAAAAAGCCAGGAGAAAATAAGCGGAGCAAAGGTCGACTGCACTTCGCCTTTGAAAGTCACTTTATATTGTTCCAGCAGGATGGAGAGGTCGTTGTCGACCCGAACGGTTTTAAAGGTCTGTTCGGTTTTTCCGTCGGCGCCGCTCTTCATTTTGCCTTCAATCTGGTTGGCGGATACGGCGATTTCGGTGATTTTATTTTCCTTGAGCAGCTGCAAAAATTGGCTGTAGGGAATGGTTTTGACGGCCATCATGGAGCTGAGGTAAGGCTGCAAAAGCAAAAGGATCCAGACGGCCAGAAAAATATACCACATTGAAAATTTATGTTGTTTTTCCATTGTTGCTCCTTGTTCCGAACGGGTCGAATCCGAGCCGTGATCCTGCGTCGTATTTATTTAATTTTATAATTTTGTTCGTGCAATGAATCCAACAAAAAACATTATATCTTTCGCGTTTATGCCCAAGAAACAACGCTTGCTTGAGGGCAAAATTTTAGTTGCGTGAGGATCGTAGGGGCGACCAACGTAGAGACAGAAAAGCTGTCTCTACGTTGGTCGCCCCTACAAGGCCCTGCTGCCCATGATTGATAAAAATTCAGAGTTAAAACCCGGACTTTTCCGGGGGCCTTCGTTCCGGCACATAGGGATGCGGCGGCTTGGCCTCGTTCCATTCGCGGGTCACATAGAGATTGCAGTAGCAGCTGCCGTATTCCTTGACGTCGTCCGCGCGGTACGAGCAGGGACAGACAATGTCCTTGTCCTTTTCACGGTCATGAGCGGACAAGCGGCACGGGCAGCACATATAGCCGTAACGGGCCTTGTTTTTAAGCAGCGCTTCCATAAGTTCAAAAACACGCTCGCGGTCTTTGTTAAAAAAATAACCGCGCGATTCCTGGACCTTTTTCAACATTTCATAAAGTTTTTCCGCTTCGTTCATATGCCCAAAGCCTCCCGGATGATCTCTTCTTTAAATCCCACGATCACGTTGTCGCCGACGACAATGGTGGGAAAGGAGGCTTGGGGATTGAATTTTTTAACTTCGGCGATCGCTTTCTCGCGCTCAGCCCCTTCCAGTTGGTCCACATCGGTATATTCATAGGGAATATCATTCTCTTCCATGAACCTTTTGCAGGCTCTGCAATGGCTGCAGGTGCTGAGGGTATACATTTTAATTTTTGGGGGCATGGTATTTTCCTTTCTGATTTGGGAGGTTCAAAATTTTGAATCCTTGCAAAATCGTTTGGATCTTTTTAATGGTCCGGGGTTTATTCGGGTCAAGCCATATCCGGTTTCATTAAATCTTTAAATAGGTTTTTGGCTGCGCCGGCGCCCTGGTTTTTTATAGCCGCCCGATATATGGCCGGCCTAAAATAGGCCAATAATATTGAAGCGATAGTGCTAATCCCTCTTATTATAACCATCCAGAGTTAATTGTACACCCGGTTTTTGGGCCGGCGCTATGTAACAAGGGTGTGGTCAAAAGATAAATTGGAATGTTAAAAGGGAAGATGGGTAAAACAGCATCAATTTTTTTGATTTTGTCAGGTCACTATGGCCATGATTATCATGGCCAACAGGGTCATTCCCGGGCATTTCAGAGCATTTTTCAATTAAGGGTGAGGTTTATCACCAAATAATTACCCGATTCTCCGACGCGATCACGGTTATAAAAAACGATTCTGCCGCGGTATTGTTCTTTTAATTCAATCTCGCCATCTTCGCCGATCTCCAGCAGATTTTCATAGCAAGAACCGCAAACCGGGCCATATTCCTCATGGCCTTCATAAAAAGAGGGCAGCCAGGTACCTTCGATCAGATCATTCACCAAATGGGCGGTCATCCCACATATGGCACATTTTATTTTCATGCAGCGCCTCCGGTTATTTTGATTCTTATTGTAAAAAGAGTGTCTTGACAAGCAAAATATGAAAGCCGCCCCGATCGCAAGCGGCCGGGAAGGTTTAAAAAGGGCTTGTTAATTTATTAAGCCCTTGTTTATAATGAAGAAGTCTAGGGGGTCAGAATAATGGTTTTTTTTCAAAAGGGTTTGATTACCAACGAGTTCGGCCTGGCCGGGTTGTCCTGGACGCCGGTTTATGTGGTTCTGGGGAAACAGCCGGTGCTTTTTGAAGCGGGGTTTGCTTGTGCCGGAAAATTATATGCGGAAGATATTTTGAATTTTTCAGGCGACCGCGCGCCCCGATATTTATTCCTGACCCACATGCATTACGATCATTGCGGGGCGAGCGCCTTTTTAAAAAACCGGTTTCCGGGTTTGAAGATTGCGGCTTCGGCTTTGGCTGCGGAATTTATGGGCCGCGCCACTATCGTGAACCGCATCACGGCGCTCAGCCGGGATTTGATCGCGCTGACCGCGGCCATCCCGGGCGTGGATGAGGCAAAATTGCTTCAGGATTCTTTCGAGCCGTTCAAGGTCGATCTGCTGCTCAAAGACGGGGACCGCATTGCAATAGAAGAGGGCTTGACTGTGGAAGTTATGGCGAGCCCCGGTCATACCCGGGACATGTTAAGCTATTATATACCGGAGAAGAAGATCCTGATTGCGACCGAGGCTTCGGGTTGTATAGACCGGGCCGGCACGCTCATTCCGGAATTTTTGTTCGATTATGAAGCTTATTTAACCTCATTGAAACGACTGGCCGGGCTGGATGTGGAGATTTTGTGCCAGGGCCATCACCGGGTTTTTGTGGGCCGGGAGGAGGTCCGAGCCTTTTTTACGCGGTCCCTGCAAGAGACGGCACGCTTCAAGGAGCGCGTTTATGAACTGCTGGATGCAACAAAGGGAAACATTGAAGAAGTCATTCGGCTCATTAAACAGGAGCAGTATGACATTAATCTGAACGTGAAGCAGCCGGAAAAGGCTTATTTGCTCAATTTGACGGCAAGGGTGCGGCATTTGGCGGAACGTTATCACGCGGCAAACGTGAAAGGTGAAACGTGAAACGTGAGATGTGAAACGGCAAACGCGAGAAAGTGTGAATGTGAGAAGGTGAGAACGTGTGGGCAAACGTAATAGAGGAGATAGGCAATTTAAATCCTTAAAGTTTCCTTTCTACGGAATGCGTGGAAATAGATTCTTTGCGTTTCACGTTTCACTTTTCACGTTTCACGAACTCACGCCTTCCTTATGAACGAGCTTATTCTCAATCTATTGATTAAACAAACCCTTCCGGATGCGCGCATGCGGATAACGGCGTTACCGCTTTGTCCGGAGCTTAAACTTTACCTGCTCGATCCCAGAGGCATGGACCGGCCTTTTTCGCAAGAGGAGACCCGCATTATTTTGGCGCAGACCCCTTTTTGGGCTTTTTGCTGGGCCAGCGGCCAGGCCACGGGGCAATACCTGCTGCAGCATGCGGAGTTGGTGCGCGGCAAACGGGTCCTGGATTTCGGAGCCGGCTCGGGCGTGGCCGGGATTGCCGCAGCTCTGGCCGGGGCTCAAGCAGTCTGGGCTTGCGATTTGGACGAACAGGCGCTGGAAGCGGTGCGGGCGAATGCGGACCTGAACCGGGTCACCATCCGGACCTGCCAAGCATTGGAACAAGCGCCGGGGCGGTTCGATCTGCTGCTGGCCGCGGATGTGCTTTATGACCGCGAAAATCTTCCCTGGCTGGAGCGGTTTTTAGCGATTGCAACCCGGGTGCTGGTGGCGGAATCCAGGCTGAAAATCCGCGATGTGCCGCCGTATGAAAAGATCGCCGAGGTCCGGGCCAGCACTTTGCCGATCCTGAGCGGTTTTGACGTGGATCAAGTTGTGGAGTTTTACGAAGACCGACGGGCGAGAGGGTGGGAAGAGGAAACGGGGAAGGGGCGCAACGGAGAATCGGCGAAATAGCACATTCGGTCTTTCTCCGTTTCGCCGGTTCTCCGCTTCACCCGCTCATTGTTTTTTGCCGCTTGCCATATGGCGCGGCTTATTTTATATTCGCATTTATTATTTTATAGAACATGAGGGTCAGACATGAACGCAAAAGAATCTTCGGAAAAAACCGGAACAACCATGGAAAAATTAACCGCTTTGTGCAAGCGCAGGGGATTTGTCTTTCAATCCAGCGATGTCTACGGCGGCATTAACGGGTTTTGGGATTACGGGCCTTATGGCGCGGAGCTCAAACGCAATATCAAAGATACCTGGTGGAACGACATGGTTCATTTTCGTGACGATGTGGTGGGGCTCGATGCCAGTATTATCATGCATCCCAAGATCTGGGAAGCGAGCGGCCACACCAAACAATTCAGCGACCCCATGGTGGATTGTTTATTGACCAAAAAGCGCTTTCGCGCCGACCAGATCGACCCCCAATCGGGTCCGGTTTACCGGTATGCCGGCGCCTTGGATGCGGCGGGGAAAACCAGCAATGCGGCTTATGCGGTGTTGCATGAAGACGCGAACAAGGCCCGTAAAACCGCCAAGGCCTATTACGAGACTTTGGGTTTAAAAGACCCGACCTTGCAAGGCGAGCAGGTCGAGCAGGTGACCGATTCAATCGGATTCAACCCGGAAAACGGCGGGCTCTTGACCGCGCCGCGGGCTTTTAACCTCATGTTCAAAACCTTCGTGGGTCCGGTGGAAGAC